>CAZJMM010000017.1:11707-14210 GCA_964547155.1 uncultured Dehalococcoidaceae bacterium
GTTTTGCCTCTGGCTAACTCAGCCACATCAGGGTTCTTCTTCTGGGGCATGATACTACTGCCAGTGGCAAAAGCATCCTCAATTTCTATAAAACCAAATTCGTCTGATGACCAAAGAACGATTTCTTCCGCTAACCGGGAGAGATGCATCATGGTTACAGCCGCAGCTGCCTGATATTCAATTACAAAATCCCTATCCGCCACAGCATCCATACTATTAGTGCTCACTTTGGCAAAGCCTAATTCACGAGCTACAAAGTCTCGGTCAATAGGATAAGGGACTCCAGCCAAGGCACCACTACCCAAAGGCAAGATATCAACACGCTTCAAACAGTCACTAAACCTTTCTACATCCCGTTGGAACATCTCAAAATAGGCGAGCATGTGATGAGCTAAAAGGACAGGCTGGGCTCGTTGCAGATGGGTATAGCCGGGCATGATGACATCCTTGTTAGCTTCGGCAAAATTTAGTAAAGCCCGCTGCAAATTCTTAAGCCTGGTAATAGTCTCCTGAATGACTTCCTTCACAAAAAGACGTAAGTCCAGAGCTATCTGGTCATTTCGTGACCGAGCCGTGTGCAATTTGCCGGCAACATCGCCTATTTTTTCAAATAGCCGCTTTTCAATATTCATATGTATATCTTCTAATTCAGTCTTAAAAGGGAATCTACCCTGTTCAATTTCCTTCTGGATAGCGACAAGACCATTAACAATCTTTTCCGCTTCTGATTCAGTAATTATCTTCTGCTTAGCCAGCATCTTGGCATGGACGATGCTACCAGCAATGTCATGCCGGTACAGCCGCTGGTCAAAAGATATTGAGGCAGTGTATGCCTCTGCTAAGGGATTGAGTTTTCCACCCGAAATTTTCTTCTTAGCCATCTATTTCTCTTTCTTTCGCTTCTCCTGACTTTTAGACTGCACTTGTGCCTGGATTTTCACTGGCAACCCCCAGATATGAATAAAACCTGGAGAGGCACTCTGGTCAAAGACATCACCTTTGTCATAAGTAGCCAGGCTATAACTGTAAAGGGAATAAGGTGATTTTCTGCCTACCACTAAACAGTTTCCCTTGAATAATTTCACCTTCACAGTTCCGGTGACAAATTTCTGGCAATTGCTTACATAGGCAGCGAGGTCATCCCGCAAAGTACTGAACCACAGTCCATTATAAATAAGGTCAGCATATTCAGTACTTACCTTTTCTTTGAAGCGAAGTTGCAATCGAGACAATGTCATGGCTTCAAGTGCCTGATGAGCCTTAAAAAGGACCGTAGCTGCTGGGGCTTCATAAATTTCCCTTGACTTTATGCCTACCAACCTGTTTTCCAGATGGTCAATCCTGCCCACACCATGATTGCCAGCTACCTGGTTTAGCTTCTGCACCAGGCTGACCCCATCCAATTTACCTCCGTCAAGACTCACCGGAATACCCTGCTCAAAGCTAATTTCAATGTATTTTGGCTTGTCTGGAGTCTCTTTAATCGGCTTTGTCCAGGCAAAGACTTCTTCCGGAGGTTCCGTCCACGGGTCTTCCAAGACTCCACACTCGATACTCCTTCCCCAGAGGTTCTCATCAATAGAATAAGGACTGTCCACTGTTATCGGCACTGGAATGTCATGCTTATTGGCATATTTGACAGTCGCTTCTCGGGTCATCCCCCATTCTCGGGCTGGAGCCACAATCTTAAGTTCCGGAGCCAAAGCCTCAACACTGACATCAAATCGGACTTGGTCATTGCCTTTGCCTGTAGAACCATGAGCTACAGCCGTAGCCCCCTCTTTTTTAGCCACATCAACCATGATTTGGGCGATAAGCGGACGAGCTAAAGCTGTAGCCAAGGGATATTGTCCTTCGTAAACAGCGTCAGCCTGAAGTGCTGGGAAAACAAAAGACTCAACAAAAACCTCTTTAGCATCAGTAACAAAGGCTTTTGTCGCCCCAATCTTCAAGGCTTTATCACGGATTGCCGGCAGGTCACGAACACCACCTATATCAGCAGTGACTGTAATCACTTCCATTCCATACTTTTCCGTCAACCACTTTATAGCTACTGAAGTATCCAGCCCACCGCTATAAGCTAAGACTACTTTTTGTGCCATTACGGTCTCCTTTCGGACTACTCTTTCAAAGCCCGTTCCAAAATGTCCACAGCTCGGTCAACCTCTTTTTCTCCGATAATAAGTGGTGGCATAAAACGCAAAGCATTGGGCTTTACCTGATTCACCAGTAGCCCTTTATTTGAGCAAGCCAACACAACCTTCTCAGCTATATCCCTGGAAAACTCTAAAGCCACTAAAAGTCCCCGCCCCCTTACCTCAGTGATAAAATCAAACTGCGACTTAAGCTCATTTAACCTGCTCACAAAATAACTCCCTACCCGCTTTACCTTATCAGGTATCTTATTTTCAATGATAAACTTTGTTGTAGCCAGAGCTACAGCACAAACCAGCGGGTTGCCTCCGAAGGTAGAACCGTGCTCTCCCGATGTGAAAACAGAGAC
>CAZJMM010000018.1:0-13802 GCA_964547155.1 uncultured Dehalococcoidaceae bacterium
CTACACAGTTGGCTCATAATCTGAGAGTTATAGGTCCAGTTTGTATTGGAACCTTAGAATTATCCCTCTCCGTGGATGTTCCTCGCCACAACCCTGTTAGAAATTTCTTGCTTAATAGTCAGCCTTCGATCTTGGTCTATCGTCTGGAGTTATTTCTCATATGCCCTTAATTCATTGGTGTATTGCTGAAATGATAGGGTTTACGCCTTTGTAAAGGCTTCAGCCGGGCAGAAGTATCCTTCATCACCGGCTTGTTCACAGATTCCGCAATCGGTGCATTTATCCGGGTCTACTCTGGTATTGTGTATAACTAGCCCCTCACTGCGGGTCACAACTTCGGTGATGGCGCCTTCGGGGCATTTACTGACACAAAAGACCACACTTGAGGCATTCCTTTGCGTCAATTTTGTGAGTCATAATAAACTCCCTTAACCAGTTTCAAATCAGCTATTAGAACCAGCTTAATATGATAATCAACATTTTGGCCAACACCTCTGATAGACAAGTTTCTAGTCTAAGGGGCTGTTGCCGCATTCAGTAGAAAGACTAAGAAATTATTAGGCCGTGGGCTTGGCTACTTTGGCATACTAAGTGAGCTTTCACCTTTGATTGACGTCTGTGACTGGGACGAAAAACCATGGAACGATTATCCTGATCCTCGGACACTACATGTTTTCGTAGTTGTGCTCAATAACAAGATTGTAGGCTATATGTCTGTCCGGTGGCACAGGAATATATGGCAACGAGGCAGGCTCCTTGACCGGGAAGGAAAACCTATTGAATCAAGTGAGCGTGCTGTGACAATTAAATGCCGGTGATGGGTCTCCAAGGGATTATTATGACGAACCTAAGAGATTGGAGACTTGGGGCGTCGAGAGTATTTGTATTCTACCGAAATGGCAACGCCAGGGGTTAGGTAAGCTCCTAGTAACGACGGCACTGGGCTTTCTCGGAACTAACGAAAAAGATGTTGCTTGGGAATCTCCATTTACCGAGGCCGGAAATGCATTGTTAAGAAGTCTAGGTCCGAATCCTGAAGATGTCAGATGTTGCCCTGGTATTTGATCTCGTTGCGGTGGCCTGTACCTGTTAACGGCGATTTCTGCAGTGCACGATATAGCGGTTCGTGACCTGGAGGATAATAACTGCGATTGTAGTCAGTTCGAACGATTTTGCTTAGCGATCTAAGGAAACAGCAGGGTAATAATGGTAGTGCTAGTGTCCAGTCCGATTAATGACTCTAATTATCGGTGGGCAAGATTGAATTGGAAACCCCGTGTGTTAATGTTAGTCATATCTTCCGCATAGACATATCAGCGGAGCAGGCTTCTGGCAATAATGTACCTCATTATTTCTGATGTTCCCTCATATATCTCTGTTATCTTGGCGTCCCGGAAATAGCGCTGCATAGCTGAGTCCATCATGTACCCATAGCCGCCATGAATTTGGATACCCTTTATAGCTGCTGACATAGCCACTTCACTAGCAAAGACCTTTGCCATAGCTGCCTCAGTCGTAAAGGAAAGCCCCTTGTCTGCAAGGTCAGCGGCTCGGTAGGTTAATAGTCGTGCTGCATCCACTCCTGTAGCTATATCAGCTAACATCCACTGGATAGCCTGAAAATTGGCAATTGGTTGACCATACTGCTCCCGCTGTTTAGCATGGCTTATCGACGCCTCTAGAACGGCTCGGGCAATACCTATTGCTTGAGCAGCAACACCGATCCTACCTCCATCTAGTGTCGATAAAGCTATACTGAAGCCTTGCCCCTCAGCACCAAGAAGGTTCCCCGTCGGTATCCGACAAGTCTCAAACAGTAACTCAGCACTGTGCGCCGCCCGTATACCCAGCTTATGGTGCACCGAGCCAACAGAGAATCCCGGTGTCTCTTTCTCAACAATAAAAGTACTTATACCTCGGTGACCTAAAGATTTATTTTTGGTGGCAAAGACTACTAGGATATCAGCTTGAGGTGCATTGGATATGAAAATTTTCCTACCATTGAGCACGTAAGAATTGCCATCTTTTGCTACGGTTGTTTCAAGCCGCGAGGGGTCGCTACCGGCGTCAGCCTCAGTCAAACCAAAGGCACCTATTTTGTCTCCTCTAGCAAGGGGAGCCAAATAGCGTTTCTTTTGTTCTTCGTTAGCATGCAAGTTGATAGCACGGGCAGCTAGACCCCAGCTTGTATCCAATATAGCGGCGGTAGCAGCGCAAACACGTGCAATCTCTTCCATAGCTATGCACCAGTGAATATAAGTGCCACCACTACCATTATATTCCTTTGATATAGTTAGCCCAGTTATACCTAATCTCCCCATCTTCTTAATACTTTCAAAAGGATATTCTTCGCGCTCATCTATACTTTGTGCTATTGGCCCGAGCTCCCTTTCAGCAAAATCCCGGACTGCGTCTCTAAACATTTTCTGTTCTTCAGTTAATTCAAAATCCATCTTTTGCCTCCAATTTCCTCATTAAGATGTATCTACACCAGGCTAATGTTAAAAAGTTTACCAATTACAACATTCTGACGTTCCGTCAGAATGTTGCTCCCGCTTCATTCATAATATCCTGTTCAAGTCAGTCTAGAAAGACTAACCTAGTTATCCACTTTGATGTGTCCATTTTTGTCTAGAGGTTAAATCCTCACGGAATCTTATTTCTGATAAAGGTGAATTCGCAGTACTGGTTGGTCGTACATAACTGCGAAGGGAAATTAAAAGTCCATTCCTCGTAGAGTCCAGCTAGTTTCAGGTATGTTTCGAAGATAGCATGATTGCAGGCTACTTGGATCTTGCGGTTGAATGCAAGAGCTTCGTCCCGAGGAAGAAGGCTCCAGATTACCTGCGTGTTGTAAGGGCAATCATAATTGCGCAATGTTACCCTATCTTCCGTCTTTTCTACCACCATCATTGGGTTGCCAAAGTCTGCAAAGCTTGTAATCATGATGTTGACTACATCGTCAATGGTAAATTTGTCGGTAGGTTTCTTGCCGACAGCAGCGCACAGGTCTTTCCACTCCAACTTTGACCGAAGCTCCCACATTTTGGCATAGAGGTTTACAGCTTTCTCTGTTCCAAACTCCTGTTCCAGAACTGTGAATGCAGAGTAATCGTGCAAAGTCCATAGTGTAAGCATGGCATCGTATTCGCGTTCAAAGGTCAAATGGGGGTTGGTTTTCTGCATCTCCTTGATGTTGGCAATAGCATTGTTATTACGGAAAGGTCTATCTATTCTTACTACTTGTGCCTTTTTTTCCTCCTTTGTGTTTTATTTCACAGTTTTAGTTTTTGGTAATTATTTGTAAATCATTTATGACTTGTAATCACCCCCTTCCACTTTCGCCTATTTGCTCTTAGACAGTCTTTTGACAAGCTTGGCAAACTTTGCACCAAAGGCTTCACATATTTCCTTTCGTTCCTTGTCAGGGGTACCCACAGAGACGGGTCCGTAATGTCCTCCCGACGTGTACCCTGGGACAATCATTCCGTGTACCAAGAAGGCTCGCAGGATATCCAGAATTGTTGTCTCGTTGCCACCTCCTAAATCACCAGAGGAAGAGAAAGCAGCCCCCACTTTTCCTTCGAGCTTACCAAAATGCTTGATACTGTCGTCTATAAATCTTTTGATTTCGGCAGTTGTAGCTGCAAAATAGGTAGGGGAGCCTATGATAATACCGTCCGGTTCTAAGAGGTCATCCACATCTGCATCTTCAATTTTTTTCCGGACAACTGTTACTCCTTCTTTTTTTATGCCTGCTTCGATTGCCTTAGCCATTATCTCTGTATTCCCAGTCTTTGACTGATAAATGATTAAGACCTTTGCCACAATTTGTTCTCCTTTAGTTAGTCATTAATGTAAATCCGGGGCACCCTCTTGTTAACGTCGCAAACTACTTCATAATTGATGGTGCCAGTTTTAGCTGCAATTTCATCTACGTGAAGTCCTTCGCCAAATAAGATTACCTCGTCTCCGGGCTGAACATTTTCTACACCAGAGGCATCCACCATGCACATGTCCATGCAGACAGTGCCGATTATGGGAATACGGTGCCCCTTTAGCAATACTTCACCACGGTTAGATAGTAGACGGGAATAACCGTCGGCATATCCTACAGGAAGGGTTGCCACTATGGTTTTCTTGTCAGTAACAAATGTCCTTCCATAGCTTATTGGAGTTCCAGGAGGGACTATTTTGATTGCGGAGACCTTAGTTTTAAAAGCCATGGCAGACTTCAATTCGATGCTATGGCTAACCTCCTTTGAAGGATACAGACCGTAGATCATGATTCCTGGTCTTACCATGTCATAATAAGATTGAGGAAGGTCCAACACGGCTGCACTGTTTGCTATATGCTTTTTAGGTATCTCAATACCAGCAGATTCAAGGTCGCTAATAACCTGTTCAAAAAGCTGCAGCTGGTGGTGTGAAAATGTCTTATCCTTCTCATCTGCTGAAGAGAAATGGCTGAATAATCCCTCTAATTTTAGATTCTTAAATTTCTTGGCTGTATGTATAAAAGAAACTACTTCGTCAGGTCTCACGCCGATTCGTCCCATACCGGTGTCCACCTTGACATGCACATTAATTTGCGTGGAGGCTCTGTTAGCCTCATAGTCTAAAGCCTTAAGAAGTGCCACAGAATCGACGGCTTGAGCCAAATCATATCTTACGACCTTGTAAGCTTCTTCTGGTTGAATGAGTCCAACTACAAGAATGGGCGCATCTATACCAGCTTCCCTTAGTTGTTGTCCCTCTTCAGGGATAGCAACTCCAAGGCAGTCAGCACCACTTCGTAAAGCCACACGACTCACCTGCACAGCGCCATGACCGTAGCCATCAGCTTTGACTATAGCCATTAGATTTCTCTTGGCCCCTATCTTCTTCCGTACCTCAGCAATGTTGTGGGATATAGCGCTGAGATCAACGATTGCTTTTGTGGCTCTTTCAACTTTCTGATTTTTCTGCTCAATCACCAGTCTCCCAGGTACTAAGAAAGTCCCATCTGCTTGGCAACTGTGGCACCATCGTAGTATTCAGTGATTTTTATGATACTGCCCTTGTCAATCTTGAAGATGTAGGCGATTTTGATATCCACAAATTTTCCTGTAGCCCGTGTGCCACGGAAATCACCCTTATTTGTTCCTGTCCACCGCACTTCAGCCAAAACTTGGTCCTTTCCGGAGAAGATGTTCAGTATTTCACAAGCACAATCTGGGAAGGCATAAAACAACTCAAGGTAGTTATTAGCTATTTGGTCACGACCTCTTGTGGGGTTAGGCTCAGCTATCTCCTCTCCTACAGCGTCTTCCCAGCATAGGGCGCTCATTTCTTCTACATTGTGGTTGTTCATTGCCTTTAGCCATTTCTTAGCAATTTCAACTATGTCACCCATCCTTCGACCTCCTTGATACAAGGTAAGGATAAATTCTTTATTTTCTGCGCTCAAATCTTACCCTGCACACATCATCTCCACAGCAAGCGAATTTGTCCATAGTAAAAGAGTATTTATCAAACACGCCTAGGGCTTTTAGAATAGCGTCATAATAATTTACTGAAACGGCAGCCTCAGTCTTAAGGGTCATAGAACGAGACTTTCCTTCACCCAATATTGCCCTCATGTTTATCCAGTAAGGGCAGAGTAGAACCTCTGCTTCGTGGACATCCTCGGTATGCTTGGTGACACGATAGGGGGTTCCAATAGATTCCCAGTAGACACGCGATATTTTTCCGATAACATCCATAGTAACATCAGCAGCACTTTTTATCCCGAAAGTTTCTTTGACATGCTCCAATGGGGCAAGAGCAAACGTCTCCCAGAGCCCCATATAAATATTCAAAGCTTCTTTTGAACCTAAGTGTTTTTCCAAGTAGGTGTAGGCAGCAAAATCGTAGATAGTAAAGGCTTTAACCCAGTTTAGAAAAGCCTCTTCAACAAAGTCCCCCATTCCTAATATAGCCGGATGGTTTTTGTCATTCATAATCTCCGTCAGTATCCTGTTGATTTTATCCACGTCTGGTTTTTTCTCTATTCCTAGGACCTTGTTGACTCTTTCCAGTCCCACAGAATAGAAAAAACTCCATAGGTCACTCAGGATTGCATCTCTCTTTGATAAGTCCTTAACATTTTCCTTCAGGCTATTTAGAAGATTATGATTATGAAATCCTAATCCTTGAGACCAAGTATAGATATCATCTTCAGGTTTATGCCCGACTTGCTTAAGCGCTGAAAAAGCCGGATTTTTCAAAACTTCCTCTCTCGATACCATTACTACTTCCTCCTTTGTTTCTATAATAGTGGCTTCCTATTCATTCGCTAATCTCCAGGCAACAATAGCTATAGTATCGGCTGCAGCCTTCAAATTGTTCGGGTTAATTTTGTCAGCAGAATCATGAATGGAATGATAATAGGGGTCATCATTTCCCCAAATACAAATGGACGGCACACCAATTTCAAGAAAGCGTCCTTCCTCCGGTACACCCCAACTTGCTGTCAGCTTACCAAAGCCATATCCCAGCTCAGCAGCCACACCATCTACCATATTCATTAGCCATTCAGGATGTTTTATTGGCTTTGTATCGGGCCAGAGCCCTAGTTCAATCTGTTTGACTGTACCAACTCCGCTAATCATGTCTATGTCTAAGACTGCCTTCATGTTCTTTAATAAATCATCTTTGTGTGTCTGGCAGTACATGTAGGCACCGACAGTGACGCCTTCTTCTGCCGTAGTAGAAATGAATTCGAAAGTTCTTCTTGGCTTAGTTTGGCTCAAGACTCGCGCAATTTCCAGCATAGTCCCGCTTCCAGTAGCGTTGTCATTAGCCCCCGGTGCAATCCCATTGTCCCGGTGAGCCAGAATCGCGACTCTTTGGTCGGGGTGCTCTGTTCCTCGGCGGAATGCAGAAATAATTACCGAATCTTTTTCTTCTATTGTAGTTTTTACTTCTAATCGTACTCTCGCTTCTCCTTTCCCCAAGGCATGCATGAGTCTAAAACCACCAATCGCTGAGACACACAGTGCAGGGAGCCTCTGTTGGCAAAAACGATTTTTGAGGTCTGAATTTCCTGCCTCCATAGAAGCTCTGTAAGGCCAGGGCATAGGATGGACCAGTATTATTCCAATAGCACCAGCTCTTGCTGCCCTTTCCGCGAAAGTCCCTAGCCAAAACTTTGCAAAACCTAAGACCTCTTCAGTAAGAATTACGATTTTGTCTCTTACATTAATTCGGCGATAATCTTCTTCCCTGCCCTCTCCGACTAAGACCAAATCGGCTTCCAACCCACCGGGGGGAGTCGAAGGCGAAAAATAAGGTGCGATGACTTCCAATTCTTCACCAGTCGATATAATCCTCAAGGAAGCCTTTTCCTGCACGAAGGAAAGGGCACGGAAGGGAGTTTCTTTGATTTCCAAGCCATAGGATTCAAATTGCTTTATTAAATACTCTATGGCTTTTTTGTCTCCTTCAGTGCCTATAAACCTGTCTCCGATTCTTGCTAGTTCAGTGACATGGTTCAGCGCTTTTAGTCCAGAAAGTTGGTGATGGATATTGCACTCAAAATCAGAAAGCATAATGCCCCTTTCCCTTTTCTTGCAGCTATTCATGATGTAATCTCAGAAACCTGCAGTTGCATCCAAGTTTGTTTATGTTTAGGTTGATACTTCGATAGAGAGGTCTTGTAAGGTCTTGCGAATCAATTCCGCAGAGCTCTTCGAATCTTCGGCTAGAAATCTAATATCATTTTCGGTAGGTCTATAACCCTTTGTTGCTTCCAAGACATTCTTTACGTATGACTGTCTAATTCTGTTAAGGTCGACCTCCTCTATCCGCATTTGTTGGGCTCGTTCTGGAATCACAATTACCTTTCCAGGCACGTTTTCTTTAGGGTCACCTTTTCTCACTTCAATGCCATTTTCCTCTGCGAAGGTGAGCTGAGAAGACGGCAATTTACCAGCGGCTGTATATTCTGTTTCTTGAACAACTAAGATTTGGTCACGGTCTAATTCCTTAGCAAGTGGGATTGCGGCAGCTAGTGAAGTATTACCTGCCGGACCACGCTCAAGCCCTTCTAGCTTAGCTAAAAGTTCTGTGGCATAAAACACTTCGCCCTGGCTGACCAGAACATAGCGGTCAAGATAACGTAGTGCTCGAGCAGCATTTCTGGGCACATCGGTTCGGTCAGGGAGAGTCAGAAAGGGAATACCAAAGCCAGAGTGCGCGGTGGTGAACGATTTACGGTTAAAATCATGGTCACTTGCCATGTGTAAGCCTCTCAAATCAACAGAGGCACCCACCACAGTTGTTCTATTGCTTCCTGCCTTTTGTAGCCCCCTAGCTGTACCGGTAACATTGCCGCCACCGGCGTGGGCGATTACCACCATATCAGGGAATTTTCCTTCTTGCTCTTTGATTTGTTGTGCTAACTCATAGCCCAACGTCTCAATTCCCATAACGCCAGTGGGGATGTAAAGGGAGGCTGTAAAAAAGCCAGTTTCTTCGAGAATAAGGAGCATTATGTAAAAGAGCTCCGGACCAACAGTCAGCTGCCAGACCTCTGCCCCATAAGCTTCGCAGGCTCGGGTTTTCTCCAATATCTCAGGTTGCCCGACCTTACGGCTGTCATAAACTTCCTGCAGGATGATTGCCTTAAGCCCGTATTTGGAGGCTTGTGAAGCTACAGCAGCACCATAATTTCCAGAAGTGGCGGCTACAACCCCTTTAAATCCTAATCGGGCAGCATGATGAACAGAGAGAGAAGCTCGGCGGTCTTTAAAACTTCCACTGGGGCAAGCTTTCTCGTCTTTAACAAATATTCGCCCTCCTTTTCCAGGGGGTGAAATAGAACGTACCAATTGGGTTATGTTCTTAAGCTCAACAAGAGGGGTATTCCCAACCCCAGTCTTCATTTGTATTTTCTGGACTTCGGCTAAGGAGTAACCACCGGAACTCATCAAGCCTTCATAGTCAAAGGCAATAGGAGAAATCTCAAACTGCTCATAATCAACTCCTGACGAGTTTTTGAGTATCTCGTTTTTTCGGGACATTACTGAATGATGGCTGGCATCTCTTTTCATAGCTTGGTTATTTTCCTTCCGAATACCTCTCTAATTCTTTAACAATAGTGAGCAGTTCCGGTCTAGGTTTACCAAAATTGTGGCTGTATGCTGGATTGATTTCAACTAAAGTTCCAGACAATTCTCGCCCGATAAAAGTCTCTATACGGACTGTGTCTCCAATCTTTGCCTCATTGTCCAGAAGAAGCCCCTTTATCCAAGCTTCGTAGGGTACTGCTTTGGTAGGTGCTGGTAAATCAGCTAGTCTTTGTTCTGGTGTCAGAATAACCTTATGAATTTGAACCAGGTCACCCTTGCGTGCACTATTAATATGCTTTTCTTGTCTGGTTCTTTTCACGACTTAAACGCTAAGCCTTATTTAGTCCAACCCACTTGCTGATTCATGGTGTTGGAATCCCAATGATCCCTGATGTACTTTATCTTCCCGTTCTCAACCACAGCTACTTGACAATACATGCAATCAAATGGTTTCTTTGTGGCTGGTAGCCCGAAATACTCGCCAGTAATGGTCCCAGAAATCCTACCAACATTCACCACATAGTTACCTTTGACGATAAATTTCTCAATAAAAACTGAAAAATCAGATGAGGCTGTTAGCCAGCCTTCGGCAAATTTTCGTAAACCGTCGTGTCCTTTAGCTGGTGGTAGAGTAATGTCATGGTAGATTATGTCTGGATGGGCAACTACCAAGAGCCGTTCTATGTCATGAGTATCCCATGCCTTCAGTTCTTCCATCACAATACGGAGGTTTTCCTGTTCTTCCTTGGTAAAGTCCCCCAATTCGCTTGGTTTCTTATAGAGTAAGTTTTCCATGTGACTCCTCCTTCCCGTTATGCTTTCTTCACAAAAGCTCTCTAAGTCTGCCTTTAGGTTTGGCTCTCTATTGCTCAAACCTTTCCTCCCGTTTCGTGTATCCTCATCTCCTCAATCTGAACCAGTTTGCCTTGGGTTTAGAGTCGTTAAGGTGCCTTATTTCGCTACACCCAGATATCTGGATTTAATCTCCTCGTTGTCTCGCAGTTTCTCTGGTGTAGACTCATATACAATTGCACCCTTACTTATTACGTAGATGTAATCAGCCAAGGATAATGCCATAGGGAAATTTTGCTCTACCAATAGAATAGATAAACCACTTTCCTTGAGCTGTCTAATAATATTGGTAATCTCTTGAACAACTATCGGTGCTAATCCTTCCGATGGCTCGTCCATCAGAAGTAAATCAGGGTTAGTCATTAGAGCCCGACCAATAGCTAGCATTTGTTGTTCTCCGCCACTTAGGCGATTGCCACTTAATTTGGCTCGTTCTTTTAGAAGGGGAAAATGTGAATACACTGTATCTAAAGTCCAAGCTTCAGCTTTTCCTCTCGTTGCCGCTGCCATAGTAAGGTTTTCCTCAACACTCAGTGAGGGGAAAATACGTCGCCCTTGAGGAATCAAACCCATGCCCATCTGGGTAATTCTATAGGAGGGAAGCCCAGTAATGTCTTTTTCTTTGAAATACACTTTGCCTTGGCGTGGCGGGGTGAAGCCAATGATTGAGCGGATAGTAGTCGTCTTACCCATTCCATTTCGCCCGAGGAGAACAACTACAGAACTCTCTTTAACTTCAAGAGATATGCCTTGAAGGATACAGCACTCTGCATAGTATGTTTGGACGTCAGATAGTTGCAGTATTGCTTGCATTTCCCTCAACCCCCATATAAATTTCCTTGACCTTTGGGTCAATCCGGATATTTTCCGGTTTTCCGTCAGCTATTATCTTCCCATAATGGAGTACCATGACCCGGTCGGCTACACCAAAAACTAAGTCCATATCGTGAGCCACTAAGAGCACTGTTATATTTCTGCCAAATTTGTTAAGCATACTGGATATTTCTACAGCTTCGGCGCTTGTTAATCCGCAACTGGGTTCATCCAGTAGTAGCAATTTTGGTTCCGAGGCTAAGGTTAGCGCAATTTCTAATCTCCGTTGTTCGCCGTAGGATAGGTTCTTAACAAGCTCATCTTTTTGTTCCCATAGAGCTATTGAGGTAAGAATCGCCTGAGCTTTTGCGACTAAGTCTGCATAGGCATTGGTTGGGCGAAGTATCTGGAAGCGAGAGCGTTTAGTACCATGAAGGGCTATCAAAGTGTTATCAAGCACGGAAAGGTTCAGAAAAAGGCTGATTAGCTGAAAAGAGCGGCTCTGACCAAGATGGGCACGGCTGTGGGTAGCTAAGTGAGTAATATCTTGCCCAAAGAAATATACTCGCCCCGATGTTGGAGGCAGTTGTCCGTTTATCAAATTGAATAGTGTTGTCTTCCCAGCTCCATTAGGACCAATAATTCCTAAGCGTTCTCCTATTTCTACGTTGAAAGAAACGTTGCTTAGAGCGTGAACACCACCAAAGTCTTTAGATAAATTTTCAACTCTTAGTGCTTCCATAACGGTAATTTAACCTCTTCCAGAGTTGGGACAGGTGAATGCTTATTCCGCCACGGGCATACATAATAGCTGCCACAAAAATAGCACCCAATATCAGAGGCCAACGCTCTGGTGTAAATAAACTAGAAAAGTATTCCGCGAAGACTATCACTAAAGCACCGATTACAGGTCCCAGAAGGGTGCCGCTCCCACCAATGATAACCATTATCATGGGCATAAAGGAAGTTGTCACGCCCACGTGTACGGGAGATATAAACCTGTTATAGTAGACAAACAGTACACCGGCTACTCCAGCAAAGGCTCCAGTTAAGACGAAGGCAATATACTTATAGAGCCAAGTATTGTAACCCAGAGCCTGCATTCGACCCTCGCCTTCGCGAATGCCTCTCAAAGCGTGCCCAAAGGGTGAGTTCATAATACGGTAAACTAAGAAAAAGCAGAGCAGGAAAATAATCAAAATGAAATAATAGAAGTTAAGAGTAGTCCAGCTAAAACCCGGGATACCCAAGTCCGGCCGCGGTAGCCCAGCAATACCTTGCATACCGGGACTTGATAGAAATAGCCAGTTCCAAGTGACAGCATAAAGCAGTTCTCCAAAGGCAAAGGTGACCAGCAAAAAATACATACCTGATACTCTAAGTGCCAGAAAACCAAACCCAGCGGAAACAATGGCTGCTACAATAATCCCAAGAGGCAAACCTATCCAAAAAGAATTGATATTGTAGTTAAGCATCATTGCGGCAACTGTATACCCACCTGCTCCGAAATAGGCAGCATGTCCTAAGGAAAGAAGTCCAGCATGTCCGTAAATAAGGTCATAACTTGAAGCAAAAAGAGCAAAAATGACAAACTTAGTCCACGTGTTCTGAGCATATGTGGGCATTAGAGGAGGCAATATGACGAGTATCAGAGCGCCAACAAAATAGGGAGTAAAGCGAATTAATTGTAATTGCCAGGGTTGTCTAATGGCTTCTATTATCTTGTTTGTCACCATCTGTTAAATTTGTCTCCCAAGAAGACCACGCGGCTTAGCTAACAAGATAACTATCATGGCTAAATAGATGGTAAACATGGCAAGTCCTGGAAATAAGGCTTTGCCGAAGGTGTCTATGAGACCTATTGTAATACCTCCCAATAGAGACCCTTGCACGGAACCTAAACCACCGACCACAACAACGATGAGTGCATAGAGTAGCATGTCTGTACCCAGCCAACTATAGGCGCCTAATATCTGAGCGCCAATTACTCCAGCACCTCCTGCGATGAATGCGGCTAAAAAGAAAACAGCAGTAACAACGACTTCTAGATTTATACCTAATCCTGTTGTCATCTCTTTATCGTCCATTCCAGCTCGGACAATGGCACCAATCCGAGTTTTGTCCTGGAGATACCACAAGGCTACAGCGATGATTATTCCAACAGCAATTATAGCAAGGCGGTCTTTGGCAAAAGGCATACCAGCAATATCCATACTGCCATACAGAGCCGGAGCTGTAAATAGGAGGCGGCGATGTCCTCCCCAAATCCAGATCATTAGATTGCTTAAGATATAGACAAAACCAAAAGTGAGAAGCACCTGCTCGTTTGGTTGCTTGTAGAGACGGCGTATGAATGCGCGTTCTATGAGGAGACCGACCAGTGCGCCGCCAATACCACCTACAATAACAGCTAACCAGAAACTTAGTTTCCATTGAACTGCTATAGTCCAGCCAACATAAGCTCCAACCATGTATAAGGCGCCATGGGCTAAATTGACTATACCCATAAGCCCCAAGACAATGGAGAGCCCGGAAGCTATGAGGAACAACACCATGCCGAAAGAAATGCCATTTACCAGACTAGCTAGTACTAACTCCATAAATTAAATATCTCCAACGCTGTCGCTATTAGGGGCATATTGTGAGAATGGGGCAGGTTGGGAAACTCCCCAACCTGCCCCCGGCTAAATGTCACCTAGGTGGTACCCAACCTCGTACTCCCTCTACGTACTCACGCAGAATTGGTGTTTCCCAGAGAGGTGGTGACAACCAGTATTCGCCATCTTTCTTTACTGCTGTGGTCACATACATATTGGTGATAGCAACTCCATCTGGACTAAAGGATATGGGACCATCGGCACTCTTTATGTTTACCTTGAGTACTGCTGGCCACAGCTTCTCGTAGGACTCGTCACCACCAGTAGCCTTTAGTGCGGCTAAGATTATCTTGCCACAGCTGTAGCTCTTCACCTCAGCCCCACTTGGAAATAGCGTTTTGACCTTGGGTAAAATGCCCTCTACAAATTTCTTATTCTCTGGAGTATC
>CAZJMM010000019.1:0-13383 GCA_964547155.1 uncultured Dehalococcoidaceae bacterium
ATAGTAAAGCCTCCTACAGTGCTTTTACCCCCTTTATTTTTGGTGGCTCACACGGATGTCTTGACAATTTTACAATTTAGTGGTATACTGTTTGTTTAATTATGCCATAACAAGTTTTCACCTATTCCTTTCCCCCTTTTTACTTCCATAATCTTAATTTCCAATAATTGTCGCCTTTTGTCTTTTAATTGAAACCAGGGGTGAAGTTTATGTCTATTTCGTTATTGAATAAAAAACCGGATTCTATTTTGCTCGATAGAAAGTCATTTGCCAAACTCCCAGAAGTCTTACCAATGCCTAACCTTATCCGAGTTCAATTGGATTCCTTTCGTTGGTTTCAGGAAGAAGGACTAAGACAGCTCCTCGAAGAGATCTCGCCTATCAAGGACTTCACTGGCAGTAGGTTAGAATTGCGATTTGTTAGTTACGAATTTCGTCCTCCTCAATATTCCCAAGAAGAATGTCGCCAGAGGGATATGACATACTCCGCCCCGTTGTATGTTAAGGCTCAACTACTAATCAAGGAAACTGGTGAGATTCCAGAGCAGGAGATATTCTTTGGTGATTTTCCCCTTATGACAGAAAGAGGCACCTTCATTATTAGTGGTGCTGAAAGAGTTGTAGTTAGCCAGCTTGTGCGTTCCCCAGGTGTCTATTTTGCTCTCCAAGAGGATCTTTCTAGTGGTCGTCAGTTATGTTCGGCTAAGCTTATCCCTGAGCACGGACCTTGGCTTGAATTTGAGACGACCAACCGAGATATAATTTATGTTAGGCTCAACGGTAAACGAAAAATCTACGTTACTACTTTGTTTCGAGCCATTGGTTACGAAGCTGATGGTGAGTTGAAGCAGCTTTTCGCCGACGTGGATATTTCCTCGGAGCACTCCTTTGTTCAATCCACTATAGAATCAGAATCCCTTGTTCATACTCGAGAAGAGGCTTTACTTGATATTTACAGGCGCTTGCGTCCTGGTGACCTTCCCCATCTCGATAATGCTCAAAACCTCCTAAATAACCTCTTTTTCGACCCCCGTCGTTATGACTTAGGTAGAGTTGGACGGCATAAACTAAACGAAAGATTAGGAATTAATGTTCCTTTAACGCATCGTGTGCTGACCCACGAGGACTTCATCGAGATAGTGCGCCACATTATTTTAGTGAACAATGGTAAAGAACCGCCTGATGATATTGACCATTTGGGGAACAGGAGAGTTCGTACTGTGGGGTATCTTATACAGAATCAGTTTCGGATTGGGCTACTGCGTTTAGAACGAGCCATAAAGGAACGAATGAGTATAATCGGTACTGAAGCAGCTACTCCTTCTGCTTTGATCAATGTGCGTCCGGTCATTGCAGCTATGAGGGAATTCTTTGGTGGGTCTCAATTATCCCAGTTTATGGATCAGACAAACCCCTTGGCTGAGCTGACTCATAAACGTCGTCTTTCAGCAATGGGACCAGGAGGACTCTCTCGAGAGCGTGCTGGGTTTGATGTCCGGGATGTGCATCATTCACATTATGGTAGAATTTGCCCTATAGAAACACCAGAAGGTCCAAATATCGGACTGATTGGCTCTTTAGCTACTTATGCCCTGATTAACGAATTTGGTTTTGTAGAAACACCCTACCGCAGAGTCATTCACGAAGTGCCTAATAAATTTGAAGAGCTATTGGGGAGGACTCTTAATGAAGATGTATTTGACTCAAAAGGAGTTACCATAGCTAAGAGTGGCACACTGGTTGCTGCCGAAATTGCGCAGAAACTGACTTCTTTAGCTTCTAGGAAAATCAAGGTCATTCCCTTTGTTTCTGACCAGGTTGTTTATCTTTCCGCTGATAAAGAGGAAGAATATATTATTGCCCAAGCCAATGCTATCCTTAACGATAGAAACGAGTTTGCTGAGGAGAAAATCGAAGTTAGGAAAGGCAGTAAATATTTTAATGAAGTGGCAAGCAGGGTCCATTTTATGGATGTCTCACCTAAACAAATCTTCAGTGCTGCTGCCTCTCTAATACCTTTTCTCGAACATGACGATGCTAACCGAGCTTTAATGGGATCAAATATGCAACGCCAAGCTGTTCCTTTGGTTCGTCCTGAAGCACCTTTAATAGCTACTGGGATGGAACAGGAGGTGGCTAAGTACAGTGGGCAACTAGTATTTGCTCAGGAAGATGGTGCAGTAACTTCAGTAACTAGCTCACAGATTACACTCAAGGACGCAAAAGGTAATCAGCGCGCCTATCCTTTAGTGAAGTTTATGCGGACTAACCAGGGCACTTATATTAATCAGCGCCCTGTTGTTAGTAAAGGAGACAAGATTAGACGTGGTCAAGTGCTTGCTGATACTTCAGCTACAAACCATGGAGAGCTTGCACTGGGGCAGAATATTCTTTGTGCTTTCATGAGTTGGCAAGGTTACAATTTTGAAGATGCCATTATCATTAGCGAAAGACTAGTAAAGAATGACCAGTTTACTTCTATCCATATTGAAAAGCATGAAATAGAAGCTCGCGATACAAAGTTGGGAAAAGAAGAGATTACCCGAGATATACCTAATGTTGGTGAAGAAAGTCTAAGGGATTTAGATGAATCAGGAATTATTCGTATTGGGGCTGAGGTAGGTCCTGGCGACATTTTAGTAGGCAAGATCACTCCTAAAGGTGAAACTGAACTTACTGCTGAAGAGAAATTACTTAGAGCTATCTTTGGCGAAAAAGCTCGCGAAGTGAAAGACAGCTCGCTCAGGGTACCTCATGGTGAATGGGGCAAAGTAATTGATGTTAAGGTTTTCTCCCGTGACACTCATGATGAGCTACCCGCAGGCGTGAATCAATTGGTAAGAGTACGGATTGCTCAGAAACGAAAGATTATGGTTGGGGACAAAATGGCAGGAAGGCATGGCAATAAAGGAGTCATTTCCCTTGTTCTGCCTGAAGAAGATATGCCTTTTTTGCCTGATGGTAGACCTGTGGACATTATACTTAACCCTGTTGGAGTGCCTTCGCGCATGAATATTGGTCAAGTTCTTGAAACTCATTTAGGATGGGCAGCCAAAATACTGGGTCTCAGAATACTAAACCCTATCTTTGACGGTGCTGGTGATGTTGATATTGAGGACGGATTAGCTCGAGCATGGTTTGTACAACGCTCTGGTGCCTCTAACATTGGCGGTGATGGATATCCAACTACTGACATGATAGAACAGGCTAAAAGTTGGGTTAATGAACGAGGTTACAGTGGGGACCGAGTTTTTGATGATAACTATCCTGGAGAAGCTAAAAGAACTTGCCTCCGTATTTGGCTTCAAGAACTGGGTATTAACGACGAGCGACTTAGTGATGACGAGATTGAACGAATCGTAGACCAAGTCTATCGTGAACAGAAACAATCGCCTCCAATTTTTGGTAAAGTGGTCCTCCGTGACGGGCAAACTGGTGAACTCTTCGATCAACCAGTTACGGTGGGTTATGTTTACATGATGAAGCTCATCCATCTTGTGGAAGATAAAATACATGCTCGTTCTACGGGTCCATATTCTCTGATTACTCAACAACCATTGGGTGGAAAAGCCCAATTTGGAGGACAGCGCTTTGGCGAGATGGAAGTATGGGCATTAGAAGCCTATGGATCTGCACATATCCTTCAAGAGTTACTGACTGTGAAGTCAGACGACATCACCGGTCGTGCAAAGACTTATGAGGCTATTGTTAAAGGTGAGGATATACTTCAACCTGGTGTCCCAGAATCTTTTAAGGTCTTGTTCATGGAATTACGAAGTTTGGGCTTAGCTGTTGAATTATTGAATGAAGAGGAAAGAGTAAGCTTCTTAGAGGAAGAGAAAAAGCCTGAAATTAGAAGCAAACTATGAACTTGAGGTGAAAGAATGGCTGAAGTTGATAATTTTGATGCTGTCCGTATTTCTCTTGCTTCGCCAGAGCAGATTAGAAGCTGGTCTTATGGTGAGGTAACGAAGCCAGAGACAATTAACTATCGCACCCTCAAACCAGAAAAAGACGGACTTTTTTGCGAAAGAATCTTTGGTCCAACCAAGGATTATGAATGCTATTGTGGTAAATATAAAAAACAACGTTACCGGGGGGTCATTTGTGACAAATGTGGAGTTAGAGTAGAACCTTCGAAAGTGCGCAGGGTACGTATGGGGCATATTGAATTAGCTGCTCCAGTGGCTCATCTTTGGTTTGCTAAAGGTATCCCAAGCAGGTTAGCCCTTCTCCTTAATTTATCACCGCGGAGTTTAGAACGCGTCCTTTATTTTGCTCAATATATTATTATCTCAGTGGACAAATCTGCCTGCCAGGAAAAATTTCGCCAACTTAAGGAAGAATTCTCTCAATGGCTAACTGAGCAAAAGGGGATATTGCAAAGTGAAGTTAAAGAAACAGAAGCTCGGAAAAAACTAACCGATGAAGCTTCACAGAAGGTGAACGAGACACACCATAAATTTGACGAAGAGAGAGTTCAAAAAGAAGAGGAGCTGCAGAAAGAAATTGAAGACATGGAAGACCTCCAGCCTTTTAAACTTCTTTCCGAGAGTCGGTGTCGAGAGCTTGAAGAAAAATATGGTGAAATTTTTGAAGCCAGCATGGGGGCTGAAGCCATTTTTCAAATGCTTAAGAATATTGACCTTGAAGAATTGCGGCAGCAACTTGTTGAAGAGGTTCGTTCTACTTCAGGACAGCGGCGCAAGAAAGCAAGCAAACGTTTACGTGTGGTCGAAGCTTTCCGTCGAAGTGGCAATAAGCCAGAATGGATGATATTGACGGTACTCCCAGTATTACCCCCGGAGCTGCGACCTATAGTTCAGTTAGACGGGGGGCGCTTTGCCACCAGTGACCTGAACGACCTTTATCGACGGGTAATTAATCGCAATAATCGTCTTCATCGACTTATTGAACTTGGAGCGCCAGACATCATTATTCGTAATGAAAAGCGCATGCTTCAAGAAGCTGTTGATTCTCTCATCGACAATGGACGTCGTGGTCGTGCTCTTACTGCTGGTGGCAACCACAAATTGAAATCCCTGTCAGACATACTTAGAGGAAAGCAGGGGCGTTTCCGGCAAAATCTTCTTGGTAAACGGGTGGACTATAGTGGACGTTCGGTAATTGTGGTTGGACCTGGACTCAAACTACACCAGTGTGGCTTGCCAAAACGTATGGCTTTGGAATTATTCAAACCCTTTGTCATTCGTAGGCTGGTACAAGAAGGTTATGCCCACAATATTAAAAGTGCCCGAAGGCAAGTAGAAAGAGCCAAGCCTGAGGTTTGGGATTTACTTGAAGAGGTAGTGAAAGAACGTCCAGTGCTTCTTAATCGTGCTCCAACTCTACACCGCTTGGGAATTCAAGCTTTTGAACCAGTACTTATTGATGGCAGTGCCATTCAAATTCATCCTTTGGTTTGTTCTGCTTTTAATGCTGACTTTGATGGTGACCAAATGGCAGTCCATGTCCCTCTCTCCCGAGCAGCCGTAAGAGAAGCAAGAGAGCAAATGCTTAGTACTCATAATATGCTGCTACCAAGTTGTGGCGAGCCCGTGGTAGCCCCTACTCTCGACATGGTTCTTGGTTGTTATTATCTTACTAATTTGAAACCTCGCGCTGGAGAACCGAAAAGGTTCAGCAGCTTTGGAGAAGCCAAGTTAGCCTATGAACTTGATATCATCGAGTTGGGCGAGGAAATTGAGGTAAGAGATCAGATAACCGGTGGGCAAAGAATAGAGACTAGCGTTGGTCGAATCTTATTTAATGAAGTTTTGCCTCGTGAGCTTCAATTTCTCAATATATTGACTGACAAAGCCACCATAAAAAGTTTGATATCTGAGTGCTATCGCCGATTTGGAAATGAAGTTACTGCCAAGGTTCTGGATGACCTTAAGGAGTTAGGGTTCACGTACGCTACAAAGTCGGGGACGACTATTGCTATAAGAGATATAGAGGTGCCTCCAGCAAAAACCAAAGTTCTGGAGGAGGCTGAAGAACAAATTGCTGTTATTGATAATCAATTCAATCGCGGCTTAATTACCGAAGACGAACGTTATGAGAAAGCTGTGCAAATTTGGTCGGAAGCTACTGACAAGATTACTGATATCCTGTCTCAGTCCCTCAGTCGTTATGGTGGTATTTATATGATGGCGACTTCGGGGGCAAAGGGTAATATTTCCCAGATCCGACAGATGGCGGGCATGCGTGGATTAATGACTGATCCTTCAGGAAGGATAATCGATTTTCCAATAAGGTCTAGTTTCCGTGAAGGACTTACTGTGATGGAATATTTCATTTCTACTCATGGAGCTCGCAAAGGATTAGCGGATACTGCCTTGAGAACCTCAGATAGTGGTTATCTTACCCGGCGCCTTATCGATGTGGCTCAAGATGTGATTGTGTTAGAAAAGGACTGTGGCACTACAGAGGGTATCTGGCTTTCGGAGGAAGCAGAAAAAGGACTTTTGCCTCCTCTTTCTGACCGTATTCTGGGACGCATAGCTGCTGTTGACATAATACATCCTAAGACTAATGAGATTATCGCCCGTCGCAATGAAGAAATTGATGAGGAAAAAGCTGTACAAATTACTAATGCTGGCATAAACCGTGTCCATATAAGGTCTCCACTGGGCTGTCATTCCCGACGGGGTATCTGCCAATTTTGTTATGGGCGTGACCTTGCCCGAAGGGAATTGGTAAGAATTGGCACCGCTGTAGGTGTCATTGCTGCTGAGAGTATAGGTGAACCTGGTACCCAGCTTACTATGCGTACTTTCCACACTGGCGGAGTAGTTGGTCTTGATATCACTAGCGGTCTACCGCGGGTGGAGCAGCTCTTTGAAGCCAAAACTCCAAAGGGACAAGCCATTCTTTCGGAAATTGATGGTGTTGCCGAGGTTATTGAGGGTCAGGAAGCAAATAAAATTAGGATACTGAGTTCAGAAGTCTATTTAGATGAGTACCCAGTGCCATCAGGTTTTAAGATATTAGTAAATAACGAACAATGGGTTGAGGTAGGGACTGCACTTGCTCAGCCCACCGATTTGATACCAAAGAGTAATGCGAAGAGGCGCCTACCGGCAGTTGTTAAAGAGCATCCATTGGTAGCAAGAGTTGCTGGTCAAATTGTAGTGGAAGATAAACGTCTTTATATACGTTACGAGGAACGAGATGAACGAGAATATGTAGCTTCACCTACCACCCGTCTCCGTGTCAAGTCGGGCAGTAAAGTGAGAGCCGGTGACCAACTTACTGATGGAATTAAGGATCCTCAAGTTATTCTCCGTATTCTGGGCAGAGAGGCAGTGCAGCAATATTTAGTGGAAGAAATTCAAAAGGTATATCGTTCTCAAGGTGTGAACATTAATGATAAACATATTGAGATAATTATCCGACGTATGTTAAGTCGGGTACGTGTTGAATCCTCAGGCGACACAGAATTACTACCCGGAGAATTGGTAGATCGCTTTGACTATGAGAACGTGAATGCTAAAGTATTGGCTGAGGGTGGGGAACCCGCAACTGCTCAAACTATTCTCCTTGGCATCACTAGAGCTTCGTTAAATACCGATAGTTGGTTAGCTGCTGCTTCTTTCCAAGAAACTACCAGAGTACTCACTGAAGCAGCTCTCTGGGGGAAAATAGACAAACTGCACGGCCTCAAAGAGAATGTAATTATTGGTAGACTCATCCCAGCTCGGTATCTAATTGAAGGGGCTGAGGTAGAGGCAGCGGTTCCGCAGTTGGATACTAATTTGCTCAAAGACAGCTCTCTTCTTTAGGTAATACTCTTTCGGTGGTAAACTTCTGAGGCGATGGAGAAAAGGGCAAAGACGCGGATTGTATCAGGCAAACCTGACTCTCAAGACATCCCGTTGGAGGTAAGCCTACGTCCCAAACATCTGTCTGATTTTGTAGGCCAGGAAAAGATCAAGGATAATCTCCGGATAGCAATCACTGCCGCTCGGAAACGAGGCGAAGCACTAGACCATATTCTTCTTTATGGACCACCAGGTCTAGGGAAAACTACCTTAGCCTACATTATTGCTGTTGAGATAGGGGTCAGCATTAGGGTTACTTCTGGACCAGCAATAGAACGTCCTGGAGATTTAGCTGCTATCTTAACCAATCTTCAAAAAGAAGATATTCTATTTATTGATGAAATTCATCGCCTTGGCCGACCGGTGGAAGAAATTCTTTATCCAGCGATGGAGGACTTTGCGCTGGATATAGTTTTAGGAAAAGGCCCAGGAGCGAAGAGCCTACGCTTGAATCTGCCTCGTTTTACCTTGATTGGAGCTACTACGAGGTATGCTCTATTAAGTCCGCCCCTCCGAGATAGATTCGGTGCAGTCTATCGCCTTGATTTTTACAACGAACCTGCTATAAAAGCAATCTTGGAGCGTTCGGCAAAAATACTCAAAGTTGACATTGACGATGGTGGACTAAGCCAGATTGCTCGTCGTGCCCGAGGTACTCCCAGGGTAGCTAATCGGCTCTTGAAAAGAGTGCGGGATTATGCTCAAGTGATGGCAGATGGGTCTATAAATGAATCTGTAGCCTTAGAAGCTCTGTCTAAGCTTGAAATAGACCACCTTGGGTTGGATGAGGTAGACCATAAGATCCTTCGCACTATAATCGATAAGTTTGAAGCTGGACCGGTAGGGCTTGAAACTATTGCTGCTGCTATCAATGAAGAAGCGGATACTATTATGGATGTGTATGAACCTTACCTCCTTCAGTTAGGTTTCTTAGAGCGGACTCCTCGCGGTAGGTTAGCCACACGCTTGGCATGTGAACACTTAGGATTGCCTTCTAAAAAGGGGCGGTCATCTCAGTCAACCTTATGGTAATGGACTGGATTCCCTTACTGCTTCATACTTGTTGTGCTCATTGTGCTGCTTATACTTCAGAGTATTGGAAAAGCCGAGGATTTCAAGCTACTCTTTTCTGGTATAACCCCAATGTTCATCCTTTTCAGGAGCATGAGCGCCGTCTTGAAGCTGTAAAGAGTTTTAGCCAAATTAAGAATTTGCCCCTGATTGTTGAACAGGAATATGATTTTGTTGAATTCTTCCGAGCTGTCGTTGGTCAAGAGGTGGAGCGATGCCAAAAATGTTTCCAACTCCGCCTTAATAAAACAGCGCAAACGGCTCTAAACAAAAATTTTCCAGCTTTTTCCACAACGCTACTTATTAGTCCTCATCAAAAACATGAGCTCATTAAGAAAATTGGGGAAGAAGTAGCTAAAGAAAGTGGATTGACCTTTCTTTATCATGACTTGCGGCGCAATTACAGTGATAGCCGTCACCGGACCAAAGGACTGAACATTTATCGGCAGCAATACTGTGGGTGTCTCTACAGTGAATGGGAGCGATATTCCAAAATTAAGTCAAGGTAAGCTAGTCAAAAGTATTTTCTCCCTTATTGTTATTCTTGCTGTCAGCCTCCTGACTTTTTCAGTAAACTGTGTTGAAGTACCAACTTTTGCTGAGGTAGTTGAAGTAATCGATGGTGATACTATTGTAATAGAAGGGAACTATCGGGTTCGCTATATCGGTATTGACGCGCCAGAGAAGGGTGAGGCTTACTATTTAGAAGCTTGTCAGGCTAACAGAGAATTGGTTATGGGCAAAGAAGTCTGGTTAGAAAAAGATACTTCGGACAAAGACAAATATGGAAGACTACTTCGTTATGTTTATGTTGACAGTACCTTTGTTAATACTGAACTTGTGAGGCAGGGTTATGCTCAAGCTCATGCCTACCCACCAGATATAAAATACCAAATTTATCTCGAAGCTGCGGAACAAAAAGCCAGACAAAAGGGCAAAGGTATCTGGGAACAAAAGTAACTCTGCTAAGTGTTAAGCGATTTCTCCAATTTCCTCTGAAGTCCTTTAAGGATTCATTATTTCTTCTCTGGGTTCGTGGCTGGAGCAAGTTCTTCGTGGAAATACCTTCGTTTGAAATAGAGAGCCACATTAACGAGACTGATGAGCACTGGCACTTCTATTAATGGTCCGATTACAGCAGCAAAGGCTTGCCCTGAACCAATGCCAAAAACGGCTACGGCGACTGCAATCGCCAGCTCGAAGTTATTGCTGGCAGCAGTAAAGGCGATAGCCGTTGTCTTAGGATAGTCTGCACCTATTTTCTTAGCTGTAAAGAACGAAACCAAGAACATTACCACGAAGTAGATTAGCAGCGGAACAGCGATACGAACTACATCCAGCGGTATTTGCACTATAAGTTCACCCTTGAGGGAGAACATCACCACAATGGTGAAAAGTAAAGCCGCTAATGTAATAGGGCTTATCTTTGGGGTGAATTTGCTCTCATACCATTCATGCCCTTTTGTCTTTATTAATGCAAAGCGTGTAATCATACCTCCAAAGAAGGGGATACCCAGGTAAATAAATACGCTTTCAGCTATCTGACCAATGGTAATCTCAACTACAGACCCCTCCAACCCGAACCATCCAGGCAGTATTGTGATGAAGATATAGGCATAGACCGAGTAGAATACTATTTGGAATATTGAGTTTAGCGCTACCAGACCGGCAGCATACTCTCTATCTCCCTTTGCCAGCTCGTTCCAGACAATAACCATAGCAATACAACGTGCGAGCCCTATCAAAATCAGACCGGCCATGTAGTCAGGATATGGCCATAGGAAACCAAGAAAAAGAATGGCTAATAAGAACATGAGCACCGGCCCAATAACATAATTCTGTGTTAGTGACAGACCCAGCAACCGCCAGTTGCGGAATACTGGTCCCATCTCCTCGTACCTTACTTTAGCCAGTGGCGGGTACATCATAAGAATTAGCCCGATAGCTATGGGTATTGAGGTAGTATCCACCTGGAAGAAGCCAATGATATCGGCGACCCTGGGAATAAAGTAGCCCAAACCTACACCTGACCCCATTGCCAGAAAAATCCATAGGGTTAGAAACCGGTCTATTACAGAAAGTTTACCAGTTACTGTTTCAGTTACTTTGTTTTCCGTAAATATTATCTCCCCCTGTCAGTAGCTTAACTATAAGTCTTGGTGATTTTCAGCGAACTCGAGTCGAACTGCTCTTTAAAAGTTCAAATGAGTACGTTGTATAGCGAAATTACTTCCCTAAATGCGCATAAACGCATTCATGTTGAGCAAAAAAAACCTAATTATCAGTTAATTGTGCTGCGCAGCGCACACCCACTCGCTGGGCTTTCTTAAGCCGTTCCCGGTCTTGTGCTATCTTTGGATTGTTTTCAAGAATGTTTCTCACTGCTTTTACTAAGGTAGTAAAATAGGGGTTCATCCTGTCTTGATCTACAGAATATAAGACCCAGCGTCCGTCTCGCCTCATTTTGAGCAGTCCTGCGTCATAGAGTGCTTTGAGGTTGCGGGAGGCTCTGGTTTGGGATATTTCAAGGGCTTGCATAACCTCGCAAACACAGCACTCTCTTTCTATGAGCACATGTAATATTCTTAACCTAGTTTCATCAGAAAGTGCCTTGAACGTGCGAATTACCTGTTCCATCTGGTCTGTAAAGATTATATGCGTAAGTCTGCATATAATATTCCATTGACTTTCTCGATTGTCAATATTAGCTTGGCTAATCCTCAGAATTTTTGGCTATCTTCCGCGGATAAGATTGGGAAAATAAGAAAGAAGTACGTAAGGTACTGCTCTCTTCGCTTGTTTTCTTGTGACGTTTACTGATGATTCTGGGTTAGCCTACGTTCCAGCCAGGCTGGGCTGAAAATGAGAAATATAGAAAGAATAACAAGACCCAGCCAGAGCCAAAAACTAATAGCCCCTCGGCTTGCTACCGCTACGATGACCAGCACCAATAACTCTGGAGTTAGCAAGGCACCAGCTTTAAGCCAGCGCTGCTTTACTCGAATAAAAATAGCAACTGTTATTGCCAAAATCAAAAAACTCAAAGCAACGAGACCCTTTGTTTCATGTAGCTGTCGCTCTATGCTAAGAAAGTCTTTGGACATACCCAGGGCTAATGCCCATCCCAAGATTATGGGAATGGGCAATAGCATTACTGAGGCATAGAGCCAGTCTTGAGTTATTGTCTGCTTAGTTACCGAAATCAAGACAAACAAAGCCAGAGGTAGGTAAACAAGGACAGCAAGCCAGAACCAACCGCCGGGTAAATAGACTAATAAGATGCCAGTGACTATTACCGGGATTAGGTAATACCCCAGCCACGGAAATAACCAAACAGGCTTGCCGTGCCACCAGCCATAGAGGACAACACTAATAACTGTAAGGAGAATAATGGTCAACCAAAAGATGCTTTGCCAGGCGCGTAAAGCAAATAGCAGAGCAATAATTAAATGAGGTAAGGCAGCGAAGAAAGCCTGTCGCCAAGTTCCTGAGCTATATACTTCGTAAGTCTGCCGGGCAATACTTTGGACAGAGCCGAAATGCTTTACGGCTGTCTCTATGGCTTCTTCCTCAGACAGTCCGGACTCTTTTAATTCTTGGCTCTTATCCTCAAGGTGAGTGTATAGCTCCTTAAGTACATCTTTCTTGATTTTGGAGTCAAGCCTCAAACACGTTCTAAGACTATCCAGATAGCAGGTTAATCTTGTCAGCATTGGTTGTTTTATCAAGCGCTTGTCGGTTTAATGATAGAATTTACTGCTGAAGAGAAGTTCTGCCATGTGGTCAATCTTTCAGCTAAGACCTGTTTTCCCTTTTCTGTGATAAAGTAATATCGTCTTTCTTGTCCATTAGGTAGAACTTGCCATTCGCCTCGCACAAGTCCCGCTCTTTCTAAGCGATGCAAAGCTGGGTAGAGAGTTCCTTCCTTGAATTGGAAATATCCGTTACTTTTCCTCTCAATCTCCTTTATAATCTGGTAACCATACATCGGGGTATGGCTGATTAAGCATAATAACAACGCATCCGTATTCCCTTTAAGCAGCTCACGTTCGTAATTCATTTTAGTAACCTCTTTTTCAATAACTACTCTACATTGGTCCAACATACCATCCTGCCCCACCGTTTGTCAAAAGTTTAGTCGGATGAAACCTTATCCGAGTGCTGTAGAGACTTCCAAAATTATTCGGGCATCTACCGCTAAGGCGCCATCTCTGTAGGCAAATATAGGGTTAAGGTCAAGTTCTTTTATTCGTGGGTTCTTTTCCACAAAATCGGAAACCTTCACTATCAATTCTTCAAGATAAGTTATATCAGCCGGTTCTTGACCTCGATAGCCTTCTAGTATCGGATAACCTTTTATCTCTCTAATCATTTCTCTGGCATCTCTTTTACTTACTGGCACTACCCGAAAAGCCACATCCTTCAAGACTTCTACCAGTATGCCTCCTAAACCAAACATCAGCACTGGTCCAAACTGAGCATCCTT
>CAZJMM010000020.1:0-13330 GCA_964547155.1 uncultured Dehalococcoidaceae bacterium
TCTTCAGAATGGTCGAGAAACCCGAGAAAGCGAATATTGCCCTCCAGACCTAAATCGTATGTTAGCTTTTCGAGATTAGCCCTTTCTGGACCGTCTCCGATAATGAAGCATATCAAGTCTGGAATAGTGCGTCTGACTAAAGCTATGGATTTAATTAGAAAGTCAACATTCTTTTCCTTAATAAGCCTTCCGGCAAAGATGACATCTGACTCGCTACTGGCTGGAGCTACCATGCTGATTTGTTCAATGTCAACCCCGCCAGGGACTATTTGGATGTTCCCCCCGGCACCGATGGAGATTAGCTCTCTTTTCGTCCTTTCGGATATGGCAATCACGTTTCTGCTTAGCCGTGCCACTATCCTTTCAATCCACCTGCCGAATACACCTTTCCTCCCCAAGTATTCGTACCAGTAGTCATCCCACACCTCATACCACGTGGTTATCAAATTCGATTTTCTGATTAGAGCATGTAGCTTTGCCGGGAAGCAAGGGAAGTAGGGGAAATTGCTACAGTCTATGATATCAAAGTCTTCCCTTAGCAGGGGTTTCACCAATTTGCGGGCAAAATAAATTGCCTCTGTTATAGACCTTCTACCCTCTACATATAGCTCCTGAGGTTTGCAGATGCCATGAAGATAAACGCCACCTTTAACGATGACTTCCTCTCCATCCCAGTATTTCATGCCGAACAAATGGACTTCGTGTCCTCTCTGGGCTAATCGCCTAGAGATTTCCCATATTCTCTGCTGAGCCCCACCGACAACGTAGGGATAGATGACATCGTAGATGAAAGCCAGCTTCATCGCCCAAATCTTTTCTTCAGCAGATATAGAAGATTTTCCAAGCCGTCTTTCCAGGCGCGTAGCTTTACTTTGCCCAGCCGCGCCCGATACTGGATAGGTATCTCTCTCCAGCGGCACTTAGCAAAATGAAGAGCCTCGATTTTAAGCTCTTCAGAGAAGGACATTTTGTCTGATCTTAATACCAATTTGTCCAGTATATCTCTCTTGAATATCCACATGCCCGACTGAGAATCATTCAGTTTGAGCCGGAACAGGAGTCGAGTAGCCAGGTTTAATAGTGAGTTTCCTATCCGGTTGCGTAAGGGCATGGCACCCTTGTCCATATAGGCGAAGCGATTGGTGGTGATGAAGTCCAGCTTTTCGTTTAGAAGTATTCTTACAAATTTAGGCATATCTTCTACTGGGTAAGTCAAATCAGCATCAGCAGTGGCAAATATATCCCCAGTCGCGTGGGTAAAGCCGGTTTTGTAGGCTCGCCCGTAGCCCAATCTAGGCTCAATGATGACTTCAGCCCCAGCTTTAGTTGCCAATTCCCTGGTCCTGTCTTGGGAGTTACCATCCACTACCAAGACCTGGACATTAACCCCCATCTCTTCAAGTTCATCCCTAGGGATGGCTCGAATTACCCTTTCTATGCCTTCTTCTTCGTTCAGTGCTGGTATGATGACACTAATGATGCTCATGAAGCTCGTTTGGTTAACATGTCCTTTATGGCTTTTCTAACTGCCTTATCAGAGCTATATTTTGGCTTCCAGCCCAATTTTTTCATTTTGGTGATGTCGAATCTTACCCGAGGCACATCGCCTCTCCAGCCTCGGATACCGCCAGTACAGTTAAACTTTGTGCCAGATAAGCCCATGGATTCAACTACCATTGTGGCTATAGCCGTGACACTTGTGGAGGAATCAGTGCCTAGATTGAGAATATTGACTTGGTCGCGGGAGTGCTCGAAACCGAAGAAGATGCCTTCGATACAGTCATCAATGTGGAGATAAGATTTCTCCTGGGTGCCGTCCCCGAGTATTTCCAATTCTTTCGGGTTTTGCTTTAGCTTGTTGATGAAATCAAAGATGACGCCATGGCTGCTTCTTTTACCAACAACATTGGCCATTCGGAAAATCCAAGCTTGTATATCAAAGAGGTGGCAGAAGGCTGAGATAAGCCCTTCACAGGCAAGCTTACTAGCGCCGTAAAGCGATATGGGAAGCAGAGGGCCATAGTCTTCGGTGGCTGGCAGTCCGCGAGTCTCGCCATAAACAGTGCCCGAAGAAGTAAAGATAAGTTTTTTTACGTTGTTTAACCTCATCACTTCGAGGACATTGTAGGTAGCTACTGTGCTCTGGTCCAAATCAAGGCGGGTGTTCTTGATGCCAGCTCTGACATCAGGGTTAGCCGCCAGATGGAAAACAACATCGTGCCCGTTTATGGCTTGTCTCAAAGTGTCAAAGTCAAGGAGGTCAGCCTTAATAAAATGGAAGTTACTTCTGCCAAAATGGTGCTCAATAAATTCCAGTCTGCCGGAGCTGAGATTGTCGTAGACGGTTACTTCACCTCGGTCAGTCAGCCGGTCAACCAGATGGCTGCCGATGAAGCCGGCACCACCGGTGACGAAATATTTAAGTCGGCTATTTGCTGACATTTGACTCATAGTTTTCTTCTCTCCTTCAGGCATTATTATAAAGGCTTTGCGGGTCTGGGGAAAGGTAACAAGGAGCTTGCCATCTGGAGAAGGAATCGGCTGTGCCAGTCGAAGGGGAAGTCTTCACTAGTGGTAATCAGCTCGCCGATACCGTTTCTGGCAGCGATGTGAAACATGTGTTCGATGAAGCGATTGCTAAGATAGGAGTAAAGACGACGTGACCAATAACCGATGGTCAATTCTCTGCCTAATTTAGCTTGCCACTGGTTCTGATAGATGGAAAGCTTCTTAGCTGAAAAATTGCCTGATAGAAATGCCTGATGAAGCACTCCGGCAGCTATCTCAGCACAGAGGAGTCCATAATAAATACCACCGCCAGTGGTAGGCTTTGCTTGCCCGGCAGCCTCCCCAACTACCAGTACCCGGTCAGAGTAGGTCCTGGGCAGAGGTCTGAGTGGAATGGCGCCATAGTTGGGGCTGGCCTCGGCAGAGATTATTCTACCTTGGGCAGATAAGGTATTTAGAAAAGCCCTGAGATAAACATCAGCCTGGTGGCGGGCAAGTAAGCCTGCCAAGCCTTTACCATCTTCAGTAGGTACTAGCCAGGCAAAACCGCCCGGAGCCAGGTTCTGGTCGAAATACACTTCTGCTTCATCTATATCTGTGTCTACTTCAACCTGAATACCTGAGAGGTAGTGCTTTATTTTACCCAAGCCTAGTTTCTCAGGCAGAGTTGAGCCAAAGCCAGTGGCAACAATGGCTGTTTTGGCTTCGAAAATTTCTTTCTGCCTTTCAATTTCTACTTTGAGAATGTCAGTGTCAGGTGTGACGCTGGTCACCCTGCTTCCAAAGATATATTCGGCACCAGCTCTCTGAGCTTTTTCTGCTAAGTTCTTGTCTAAGGCAGGGCGGTCAATAATGGCAGCCACGGGGCTTTCTCGCCACAATCTGAGGTATCTATCGGACGGAGGGAAGAATTTAGCCGAGTGGTATTTCTTCAGGACAAGGTTATCATCAATATTAAAGGTGTCTAAGCACTCTTTACTCAGAATGCCGGTGCAGCAGATGTCATCACCAGGAGAAGCCTTTTTCTCGAGAACCATCACCTTGTAGCCAAGACAAGCTAACCTGTACGCGGCATGGCTACCAACCGGTCCAGCGCCAATTACTATAGTGTCATAGGGCTCCACAGGGTGAATTATAGTATATTGTCTAAGTCAACGCATAGCCAGATTGCTTCGTCATTTCTTTCCTCGCAATGACAACTGATGCTTTCCAGATGGTATAATGACGCCTGTGCTAATTATGGTAAAGAAATTGAGCCAGAGTTGATTGAAGAACTGGTCAATTCGGGTATTTCCCGTGAGTTGATAGTAGTTATTGTTTCAGCTCTACCTATTTTTGAGCTTAGGGGGGCTTTGCCTTTAGCGATAAATCTATTCCACATGCCCTGGTACTGGGCACTGAGTTTAGCGGTTGTTGGCAACATGATTCCGGTCCCATTTTTATTGCTATTCCTGGAGTCCGTGGCTAAAGGAATCAGTAGAGTAGAAAATGGCAGGAGGCTGGTGGAATGGGTTTTCCAGCGCACTCGCCAGCGGAGCAGTGTTATTGAAAGGTATGAGAGAATAGGACTGGCATTGTTTGTGGCTATTCCCTTGCCTATGACTGGTGCCTGGACAGGGTCCATAGCCGCTTTCTTACTCGGATTGAAATTTAGCTATGCCTTTCTTTCTATCCTTTGTGGAGTGATTATTGCTGGAGCCATAGTTACCAGCTTGTGTCTTCTTGGCTGGATAGGAGCTGTTGTTGCTGGTATTGGATTATGCATTTTAGCCGTAATTGGCTTGTGGAAAATGTGAAAGAGGAGATTTCAGTGAATTCTTACTTTATGAGTAAAGAGGAGATGAAAAGGCTGATGGATGTGGCTCTGGGTAAGGCAAAGGCGGATTTAGTGGTAGCTAACGGCGATGTGGTTAATGTGTACACGAAAGAAATAATGTCCGGCTATTCCATAGCTGTTAAAGGAGAAAGAATAGCTTCTTTAGGTAAGGGTATTGAACAAACTATCGGACCTGAGACTCAGGTTATTGAGGCTGAAGGGAGAGCTATTATCCCTGGCCTTATTGATACTCATACTCACATAGCCGCATTGTTTGGCATAAATGAATTCAGCAAACACGCTATGAAGACGGGCACTACTACTGTAATTACTGAAGCCACGGAGGTGGTGGCAGCCTTTGGATATGCCGGGCTACGGCATTACCTGAAGGCTTTAAAGGAGCAACCAATAAAAATCTTCCTCACGATACCACCAATGATAACTATTCACCCAGAACCACCCAAATATGCGCTAACAGTGCAAAATTTACGGAAGCTACTTAAAGAAGATAATGTGCTTGGTCTGGGCGAAAGCTTCTGGTTGTCAGTATTGCAGCAGGATGACAGGGTAATGAGCCTTTTAGCCGAGACCTTAGCTTCGGGTAAGAAAGCTGAAGGACATACTACTGGTGCGAGAAACGATAAGCTCATAGCTTACTTTGCCACTGGTATTTCTTCCTGTCATGAACCGGTAACCAAAGACGAGGTCCTGGAACGGTTGAGATTGGGAGTTCATGTTATGGTCAGGGAAGGTTATGTCCGTAAAGATTTGCAGACTATTGCTGAGTTAAAGGATGAGCCGATAGATTTCAGGAGAATAACATTAGCCAGCGACGCCGTTATTCCGGAGACGTTATTAAAGCATGGGTATATTGACCTTCTTGTCCAGAAAGTTATCAATTTTGGCTTCGACCCTGTTACGGCTATACAGATGGCAACCATAAATGCTGCGGAGCATTTTTCTTTGGATGGTTTTGTTGGTGGTATCGCTCCTGGCAAGTTTGCTGACATAGTGATCGTCCCCAATGTGCGTACCATCCGACCTGAACTGGTTATCAGTAACGGCAAAATCGTGGCTCAGAACAGACAACCTCTGGTCATTCCAAAGAAACCTGTGTTTCCCAGATCTTTCCGGCAGACTATCCGTTTGCCCAGAAAACTGAAGCCGTCAGATTTTGGGATTCCTGCCGGGGGCAGAGAGGGACCGGTTACAGTAAGGGTCATAAACATGGTTACGGAACTGGTAACAAGGGAGGAACAGGTGGTCATGGCCCCTTCTCATGGCTTTCTAGAGGCGGATGTAAGTAAAGACCTCCTTAAGATAAGCGTGATTGACCGGTTCAGTGGAAGGGGCAAGATATTTACTGGCTTTATTAGAGGGTTTAAAATGACCAATGGGGCTTTTGCTGCGAGTGTTCCCTGGGACATATTGGGTATAATTGTCGTCGGCACTAATGACCAGGATATGGCGCAGGCAGTAAACAGAGTCTTTGAGCTACAGGGCGGAATCGTAATTTGCGCTAATGGAAAAATGCTGGCGGAACTGCCTCTGCCTGTAGCCGGAGCTATATCAGATTTACCTATGGAAGCGATTGTTGACAGGCTAAATAAAATCCAGCAAATAGCCACTGATTTTGGAGTACCTTTCCCTGACGCTCATTTGACTTTGACCGCTCTGACTACACCAGCTATTCCATTTCTGCGTATCTGCGAGTCAGGGCTAGTGGATATTAGAGAAAATAAAGTTGTGAGCCTGATCCTTGAAGACAAATGACTATGAAACCTGTGGACTTTGTTCGAGACAAGGTCATAATTCTTGACCAGACTCAGCTCCCCCACAAAGTAGTTTTTGTGGAGCTGGATGACTATAGGGGCGTAGGTCGAGCTATTAAGGAGATGCAGGTTCGAGGGGCACCGGCTATAGGCGTTGCGGCTGCTTATGGCGTCGCCCTAGGTGCTCAGAAAATTGTCGCTGATAATAGAGATGAGTTTCTCAGCCATTTGGATACTATATTTGAAACTTTCCGAGCCACTCGACCGACAGCCGTGAACCTCTTTCGGACGCTGGACAGAATGAAGCAGGTAGCTGCGAAAAGCAAGAATGTAGCTGAATTGAAAGAAGCTCTCTCAAAAGAAGCCCGGAAAATTCATTCTGAAGAAGAGGCGGCTACGGAACGTTTAAGTCAAATTGGTGCTCAATTAATTGAAGACGGCTTCACTATTCTAACTCATTGTAATACTGGAGCCTTAGCTACCGCCGGCTATGGCACCGCTTTGGGCATCATCAAGGCTGCCTGGAAACAAGGAAAAAGGATTAGTGTCCTAGCTACGGAGACCAGACCTCTCCTTCAGGGGGCACGGCTCACTACTTGGGAACTCCTTCAGGAAAACATTCCGGTGACATTAATCACCGATTCTATGGCTGGTTATTTCATGAAACAAGGTAAAGTTAACTGTGTTATCGTTGGTGCTGACAGGATTGCGGCGAACGGCGACGTGGCGAACAAAATTGGCACTTATACCTTAGCTGTCCTGACTCAGGAGAATGGCATCCCTTTCTATGTTGCTGCTACCACCAGCAGTATTGACCTGTCTCTTAGCTCTGGTGATAAAATTCCCATTGAAAAGCGAAGCCCGGAGGAAGTGACTCTTATTCGGGGAGTAACTATTGCGCCTAAGGGAGTAAAAGCAGCCAACCCTGCTTTCGACATTACTCCTCACTTCTATATAAGCGCTATTATTACTGAAAAGGGGATGGCTACCGAACCTTATGAGTATAAATTGAAAAGGCTTCTTGAGGAGGCACCCTGATGGCTAAAGCTAAGATTGGCATTATTGGTGGCACCGGGCTTTATCAGATGGAGGGGCTGACTAAGGTGGAAGAGATAAAAGTTAAGACACCCTTCGGTGAGCCCAGTGATGCCATTTTGATTGGCAGTCTGGAAGGCGTCGAGGTAGCCTTTTTACCCCGACATGGTAAAGGGCACCATATTCAACCTGCAGAAATACCGTCCCGAGCTAATATTTATGCCCTGAAATCTTTGGGAGTGGAAAGGATTATCTCGGTAACAGCGGTAGGTAGCCTCAGGGAAGAAATCAGACCCTTAGACCTGGTCATTCCAGACCAGTTGATTGACCGCACCTGGAACCGTGTGAACACTTTTTTTGGCGATGGTATTGTGGTTCATGTGGCTTTTGCTGAGCCCTTCTGCTCTGATTTGAATAGGATACTTTATGAAGCCGCCAAGGAGGTGGGTGTGAGAGTACATAAAAAGGGGACTCACCTGGTTATGGAAGGACCCCAATTTTCTACCAAGGCTGAATCGTTTCTTCATCGCTCCTGGGGTGTGGATACAATTAATATGACAACTCTACCTGAAGCTAAGCTGGCTCGCGAAGCTGAGATTTGCTATTCCACCTTGGCTTGTGTTACTGACTACGATGCCTGGCATGGCGTCTACGAGTCGGTAACTGTTGAAATAGTCATTGCTAATCTAAAGAAATCAATGGAGACTGCCCGGAAGGTATTAAGGGCTGCCATCGGACGAATTGGAGAGCCGCGAGGCTGCCTTTGCCCTACGGCTCTCAAGAATGCTATCATTACTTCCCCTTACCTCATCCCAGAAAAAGCCAAGCGAGATTTAGACCTTTTGATTGGGAAATATATTAAATAAAAATGGCAAAAAAGTTTGAATTTGGTTGTTTAGCTACAGCTATTGGTAGCATGCCCCAGACGGATGCCAGAGAGGTAGCCTCTCTGGTTCTGAAGTATCTCCCGTTCATACCTCACTGGACTCAGCTACCTAGACTTTCCCCTTTGGAGAATATGTATATCCAGTTCAGTGAAGGCTTTCCTGGGGCTGTTAGAGAAGGCGATAAAATTTATATAGTGCGCGGACGGGACTTTGATGAAGAGCTGGGGCAATTTTATATGGACTATGAGAAGAATAGTCTGGCTAACTATAGCATAAGTGCTGAATATGCTGCCGGTCTTCACGAACTTTTGTCTACGAAGTTACCTGAAGCCAAGATGGTCAAGGGACAGATTACGGGACCAGTGACCTGGGGGCTGATGGTTACTGACCGGGAGCAGCGTGGAGTTATCTATGATGATGTACTTGGGGAGATAGTAGCCAAGTTTCTAAAGTTAAAGGCATCCTGGCAGGAAAGAGCTTTAAGGGAAGTCTGTGCTGACACCATTATCTTTGTAGACGAGCCTTATCTGTCTTCTCTGGGCACGGCATTTGTAGCTTTACCTGATGAAAAAAGAGTGGTTAACTTGCTGGAGGAAGTCTTTGACGGTATTTCTGGGCTCAAAGGTATTCATTGTTGTGGTGGTGCTGATTGGTCGCTGATTCTGAAGACAAGTATAAATATTCTAAGCTTCGATGCTTATAACTATGCTGAATCTCTGAGCCTCTACTTGGGTGAGGTGAAAGCTTTTCTCACTCGTGGTGGCACTATTGCCTGGGGGATTGTGCCTAATGATGAGGGTACCTTGGGCAAAGAATCCATCTCCAGCCTTCGCGACCGTCTTGAAGAAGCTATGGCGCCCTTTACTAGGGGTGGTATCCGTTTCAGGCAGCTTATCGGGCAGGGACTACTTACTCCTTCTTGTGGGCTAGTAAATTTATCGTCAGAAGCTTCCGCCCAAGCTTTGGAACTGCTTGCCGGACTTTCCGACCAATTGCGTAAGAAATACCTCAAGTGAGGAGATGAAGAATGGAATGTCAGATAGAAACTAACAAAATCAGGTGCACCTGCACCTATGAGCCTTGTGAAAGAAAAGGAAAATGCTGTGACTGCCTCACTTATCATTGGGAGCAGGGACAGTTGCCCGGCTGTATTTTTCCTCCAGAAGTGGAGAAGACTTATGACCGGTCGTTGAAGAGATTCATAGAAGTCTATAAGAAAAGGATAGGATTGTAGTCCGAAGGCTAAAATATGCGAATGAAAGTCGTCTTTTATACTTCGGAGCAGCATCAGATAGAGTATGACCCGCAGCGGGGCGGTTTTCAGACAGGGCAGGTTATTCCTTGTTTGCGTTGTGGCACCTGTTGCACCAAGTGGCAGCCGCCTTTGGATGAAAAGGAGATTGAGACTATTGCCAAAGGGTTAGGAATGACGTGGGAGGAATTCTATCGCGACTATGTTCAAGAATATCCACCCAGACCAGGGACATATCTTTTGCGGTGCCAGAACAATGCCTGTGTCTTTCTTAAATATGAAAATGACCAAGCCACTTGTCTTATCCATCCTTTTAAACCAGCGGCTTGCCGCAACTGGACACCCAGTCTGTCCCGTCGAGAGTGTCAGGAGGGACTAAGAAAAAGGCGAGAAAACGGTCTTATAGTCTTGCCGCAGGAGCTTTATTCCTCAAAGGGAGAATTAGCCGCTTTTTGCCGTTCCCTAAAGAATTATAGTATTATGGGCGTACAATGAATAAACGTAAAAGAATGGCAGCTCTAAAACATCGCAAACACCTGAGGAAACTGAAGGAAAGAAGAAGAGCTCAGGCTCTCCTTGGCATTTCTCCAACTTTAACTCCTGAGCCTGTGGCAGAAGTCGTAAGTGCTGAGGTACCAGCACCCAAGAAGAGGGTTGTCAGGAAAGCAGCCCCTGAAAAAGAAGCTAAGGCTCCAGCTCTGGAGAAAAAAGTCCCTAAGAAAGCAGTGAAAGTGGTCAAAGCTGAAGCCCCCAAGAAGACAGCCAAAGTGAAGAAGGCTGAAGTGACGCCTGGAGCTGTCGAACCTAAGAAAAGGGGCCGGAAGAAAAAGGAAACTACATCAGAGAGTTAGTGAAGAAGGTTTACCTTCTTACAGGTCAACCGGGAACTGGGAAAACCACTGTCATCAGAGAAGCGGTTGCCAGGCTAAACATTAAGGCTGGGGGCTTCTATACTGAAGAAATTCGCAGTGGTGGGGTGAGGCAGGGCTTCAGAATTATCACTTTGGGTGGGCAAAGTGCTGTTTTAGCCCATGTTAATGTCTCTACACCTTACCGGGTAAGCAAATATGGCGTGGATATTGAGAGCCTTGACAAAGTTGGTGTCCCGGCTATTCTCAAAGCCGTAGATGACTGCGACTTAATAGTCATTGACGAAATTGGCAAGATGGAGCTTTTCTCGCCCAAGTTCAAAGAAACGGTTCTCAAGGCTATAAACAGCGGCAAAAAAGTCCTGGGCACTATCATGCTTGCCCCCAACCCCTTTGCCGACGAAATCAAACACCATCCCGCGGTAAAGGTATTAACTGTAGCTAAAGTTAATCGAGAGGAGGTGCTGGCGGAAGTGACGAGGTGGCTGGAAGCTAAAACATAAATGAAAATAAGCCTTAGACCTGTTGGCGAGATCAATAGTCATATTCTGGAAGAGTTGAGAGACAGGCTCAGTCAAGTCTTCGGCTGCCCGGTGGAGATTAAGCCGGGCATTGATAATGTTGAGCAGGCTTATGACCCAAGGCGTAAGCAGTATGTTTCTACGATTCTGTTAGGTGCTTTGGAGACTCTTGACAGGGAAAACAGCGAGAAAATTCTGGGTATAGCTGATGTTGACCTTTATGCGCCTGGGCTTAACTTTGTTTTTGGTGAAGCTGACAGTATTTTAGATGTAGCTATCGTATCTTTGTTTCGTCTGCGCCCTCAGTTTTACGGTCGACCACCAGATGAGACCCTATTTATCAACCGGGCTGCAAAGGAAATGGTTCACGAACTGGGGCATACCTTCGGTTTACTTCACTGCTCTAATCCAAGTTGTGTGATGCATTTTTCTAATTCTTTAGCTGATACGGACATAAAAGAAGATACTTTCTGCAGTAACTGCCGCCCGCGACTAAGAATTTAAACTTGAGAACAGCCGTTAATGGCTAAGTTACCATTATTAATTGAAGCTCTGCTCTACCCCCGAGCCTATCCCCACAATCCCCAGAAAATAGAACTGGCACAGACTCAGATGTCTTTCCTCTTTCTGACCGGTGGCTATGTTTACAAGGTGAAGAAACCTGTTGACTTAGGCTATTTGGACTACACTACTCTGGAAAAACGAAATTTCTTCTGTCATCAGGAACTAAAGCTAAACAAGCGTCTCTGCCCTGAAGTCTACCTTGCGGTAGTTCCTATTACTGAAGAGAAGGGACAATTTTGGGTTGAGGGTGAGGGGAGAGCGGTGGAGTATGCAGTAAAAATGCTCCAGTTGCCTCAGGAGCGGATGATGGATTTCCTCCTTTCGGCTAATCGGCTGACCTCGGAAATGGTAATCAAAGTCGCCCAGAAGCTGGCAGATTTCCACCAGAAAGCCGAAACTAATCCCAAAATCAGCACCTTTGGCAATTTGAGTGCTATCACTCAAAATGCCGACGAGAACTTTACCCAGACGGAAAAGTGTATTGATGTCACCATTTCCTCACAGAAATACCGTTATATTGAGGCTTATACTGAGAGTTTCATCAGAGAAAAAGCCTCTTTATTTGAAAAGCGGGTAAAAGAAGGTCGAATAAGGGACTGCCATGGCGACCTTCACGCTGCCCATATCTGCTTTAGTGACGATATCTGTATTTATGACTGCATCGAGTTTAATGACCGCTTCCGGTACTGCGATATAGCTTCTGAGGTAGCTTTTTTGGCTATGGACTTGGATCGTTATGGAAGGGGTGACCTGTCAAATGATTTTGTCCGAGCTTATGTGGAATTGAATCAAGATGAAGAGTTGATGGGGCTTCTCAATTTTTACAAATGCTATCGAGCTTATGTCCGGGGCAAAGTGGAAAGTTTTAAGCTTGATGACGTTTACATCTCTGAACAGGAAAAGGGAAAGACATTAGCTGTTGCCCGGAGCTATTTTGACCTGGCTTACCGATATACCCACTCCAAACTTCGCCTTTTTATGACTACCGGTCTGGTGGGCACTGGTAAGACTACTGTGGCACAGGCTTTGGGCAAAAGACTGGGGCTGGTAGTTATTTCTTCTGACATTGTGCGGAAAAGATTAGCTGGTATACCTGTTACCGAGCACCGCTTTGAAGAATACAGAGGCGGTATTTATGCTGAAGACTTCTCTCGTCGGACTTACGATGAAATGTTTGCTGAAGCTGAGAAGTTTTTGTCGCAAGGTCAGTCGGTAATTCTGGATGCTTCTTTCAAGAAAAGAGAGTATAGACTACAGGCTAAAGCTTTAGCTGGCGAAATGGGGGCTGAGTTTTTCGTGATTGAGTGTGTCCTTAATGAAAAGACTGTTAAAGAGCGATTAGAACTAAGGCTTAAGGAAGAAACCACTTCTGATGGTCGCTGGGAGATCTTTGGACTGCAGAAGCAGGAATTTGATAAGGTAGTGGAATTTCCTTCAGAAAGCCGTATAATAGTTGACACGTCTGAGCCTGTGGATAAAGTTGTTGAGTTAATACTGAAGAAGGTGGCATGATGGTAAATTATGATATTAAAGATCTGTCTTTGTCTTCCCAGGGCAAGCTTCGCATAGACTGGGCAGGTCGGGAGATGCCGGTTTTAAAGCTAATTAAAGAGAGGTTCGCCAAAGAGAAGCCGTTCAAAGACATTCGTATTTCAGCCTGTCTTCATATCACCACTGAAACCGCTAACTTAGCTTTAACTTTGAAGGGATGTGGTGCGGTGGTGGTGCTGTGTGCTGCAAATCCGCTTAGCACTCAGGACGATGTAGCTGCTGCTTTAGTGGACTACGGCATCCCTACCTATGCTATAAAAGGAGAAGACAGCCAGACTTATTACAAGCATATTCTTTCAGCTTTGGAGCAAAAACCTCAACTGACCATGGATGATGGTGCTGACCTGGTGACCACTCTGCATAAAGAGCGCTCTGAGCTTACTGGTAATGTTATTGGTGGCACTGAAGAGACCACTACCGGCGTTATCAGGCTTAAGAATATGGAACGGGAAAGGAAGCTAAAGTACCCAATTATCGCCGTGAATGAAGCTCGCACCAAAAGGTTCTTTGATAATCGCTATGGCACTGGTCAGAGCACTGTAGATGGTATCACCC
>CAZJMM010000021.1:0-13039 GCA_964547155.1 uncultured Dehalococcoidaceae bacterium
GGTGGTGCTGCGGGGTATAAGTAATGAAAAACTGGCAGCCATTGGTATTAGGACCCGAATTAGCCATCGATAAAGCACCAGCAACATGGGTATGCACGGTGAATTCATCAGCAAAGGAATAGCCAGGGGTGCCAGTGCCAGTTCCAGTTGGGTCCCCTCCCTGAACCACGAAGCCAGGGACAACGCGGTGGAATGTAGTACCATCGTAGAATCCCTCACGGGCGAGGAATACAAAGTTGTTTACGGTCACCGGCACATCTTTGGCAAACAGTTCCAGCACCAGGTTCCCTTTTTCCGTCTCAATGGTAGCAGTGTATTGCTTGCTGGTATCAATCGTCATCGGTGGTGGTGCCGAGTAAGTCTTATGCTTGGGCGCTGGACTGGCACACGATGCCAAAAGAAGTGTCATTAGAACTAGGATAATGCCTGCTGTTCGGGATAAGTTCGCTACTGCCATAAATCTACCTTCTCCTTTCTTATAAGTAGGGCCAAATTAATCATACCCCCATTTCACCGATTCCAGCTACATTCTATCAGATTGCAGCCTGTGTACTTAGCAACATTGCCACAGAATAGTAGACACCCTAAGTCGCCGAGCTGTATTTGTCAAGCTAAACGCTAAGGAGACCGCCTGAAAGAGAGGCACTACTTTGTCTATTTAAAGCTGACAGCGGAATTAGAATCAGCAACAGCCTCCTTTACAGGAGAGGCTGCTGCAACTCCACTTTTAGAACCTGAGACTTCGGAGAAAACTGTTTCTCCGAATGAATTACACGTTCCCGCTTACTCTCACTTGTCAGAAACTGGCGCAGGTCTTTTAAGGTGCTGCCCCATATATACACTTCTTACACCACTTAGGAGCTGAGAGCTGGCAGCTCTCTTAGGGATAAAGCCATAGGCTCCTACCTGCTCTGCCGTAAGGATGTTCTCTTCGTCGTCATACTGTGTCAACATCAAGACTTTGATTTGAGGGCATTCCTTGCAAATGTGCTTGGTTGCTTCTAGCCCATTCATTATTGGCATTACGATGTCCATAACTATTACGTCGGGCGAGAGTTGAAGAGCTTTCTCTACTGCATCTTTCCCGTTCACAGCCTCGCCTACCACCTCTATGTCTTTTTGCAACCTGAGCACAGCCTGAAGCCCGTCTCTAACTACAGTATGATCGTCTACTATAAGCACTTTTATGCGTCTGGTCGCTCTCTCCAACACTGCCTGAATTCGAGGCACCAGTGCTGCTGGTTCGATGGGCTTGGTTACATAGTCCTCAGCTTCCATTTGTACCGCCTCATCCATGCTCCATCCATCGATAAGGCGTTTCTCAAGCGGGGCATCAATGACCAAAATAGGCAAATACTTAGTTCTGGGGTTTTGTCTTAACCATTTGTGCAGGATGAATGCCTCTCCACGAGGGGTCATCGTACCCAAGACAACTAAATTTACTTCTTCTGGTCGGATTCTCTTCTGTGCTTCTTCTTTATTGACAGCAGGGGTCACTTGATAGCCTTTGGCCTCTAAAATCGTCTGCAACGCTAAAAGAAAATGAGGCTCATCGTCTATAACTAAGATTTTTTTGTTACTGTCCATTTCTGCTCCTCCCTCTTTATTAAATCATTAAATTGGCTCATTCGACCTACAAGCCGAGGGTTTTAACCGACCTCTTAAACATGCATACTAGCTAACCCCACTGCCCCGAGGATATCAGGCACAATGTTTTCTCTCCCTACCGCCATAATGTGGACACCGTGGCATAGATTCTCTTCCTTTATTGCTTTTATCAACCTTACAGCAATCTCGATACCTTTGCTTAGCCCTTTGCCTTTCTCCACGCCGGCTAGCTCATCAATTATATCTGGGGGGACAATAATGCCAGGGACGTTCTCGTTCATGTATTGCCCCATTTTTGCTGAAGTTAAAACTATGATGCCCGCTAAAATCTTGACATCGAACTGGCGCGCGTATTGCATGAACCTGCGGAGGCTATTCAAGTCAAATATGCCCTGCGTCTGAAAGAACTGGGCTCCCGCAGCTACTTTTTTCTCAAACTTAATGAGTTGTGGCTCTATGAAATCTGCGGCGGGATGGACCGAGGCACCAATGCAAAATTCTAAAGCTCCTTTAAGATCATTCCCGGCTAAATCCTTTCCAGATTCCATGGCTCTGATCATCCTGATTAACTGTACAGAATCCAAATCAAATACTGGTTTTGCCTCCTTATGGTCCCCCGCGTCAACAGAATCACCAGTCAGGCAAAGCACATTCCTAATGCCTCGAGAGTATGCTAGAAGAAGGTCTGCTTGGAGCGCCAAACGATTACGGTCACGGGTGGTCATTTGAAGGATAGGTTCACCACCACGTTCTATTATTAAGAGGCAGCCGCCTAGGGAAGGAAAACGCATCACAGAGCTTTGATGGTCGGTAACATTAACGGCATCAACCTTGTCTTTAAGTAGTTCTATATGATGAACCATCTCCGTGATTTCTGTTCCCTTAGGAGGGCCAATTTCAGTTGTAACTATGAACTTGCCAGAGCCGAGTTTTTCTTCAAACAGTGACTTAGCCATTACCTCCTCCTAGATCGATCTCAATCTTGGACACCAGCCTACGTGGCCGAGGAAGTGTACGGAAGTTCCGAGGCGGATAATATCGCCGCATTTTCTCTAATTGGTCAAGGCGCTCCAGACGCTGATAAATCAGGGACCAAGCGCAGTCCATGTCTTTATTTGCTTCGCATTTGCCATTTTTGGCACCTGCACATGGACCATTGAGGATGCCCTTGTTACACCTGGTGATAGGACACACACCCGCCGTATCAGCTAAGCGGCAGTCCCCACAGGCAGCACATCGTTCATCCCAGACACCCCACTCCTTAGCCGCACCCATGAAGAAGGTATTGACACAAGGCAGGACAGGTGTATCTGGAAAGCGTTCAGCCATCGTCTGCACCCCTACACCACAACCCAGAGAAAGAATGGCATCTACCTCTTTGACCTTGTCCACAAGCACATCTAGGAACTCCGGGTCACACTGTCGCTTCACAGTGTATTCCGAGAAAACATGAGTCGCGTCTCCACTTCTGGCTTGCGCTGCCTTTAGTATGCTATGTATCAGGGATACCTCCCTCTCGCTACCAGCACCACAAACGGTCATACAGGTGCCACAGCCAAGGATCAATATTCTGTGGTAAGGAGTAATCAAATGTCTCACCTCTTGCAAGGGCTTCTGCTCTGCAACTATCAAATTTTCACCTCCTTTTTAATTGTCGAAGCCAAGAAGAGCTCACCTATCTGCTGTGTGAACCTATCCAGAACCTTAGCGAGATTCTCATCTTGGGCGTACAGGTTAAAAGCCTGTACTCTTTGCGGTTCAAGACCAATCTGCGTCAGTAGTCTTCTAACCTTCCCGATTCGCTGTGAAGTCCAAAAAGCGGTGTTCTCCCGAGCACACTGCTTCTGCCCACAGCCAGCGATAAAAACACCTTCAGCACCCATTTCAAAGGAACGTAATATATGCTCACTTTCTATCTTGGCAATACATAGAGCAGGCACTATCCAGATGCCGGCTTTGGTTTCCCGCCACAAGCTTGCTAAGGCGCCAGTGCCATAAAGCCCGTACTGGCAGCAAAAACCGATAATCAACGGTTTTGATTTGGACTCTGCGGCAGATTTGAGGACATGCTCTAATTCTTCATCTATTTGTCGCCGATCCTGTGGCTTGCGCAAAGCTATAGCCTTAGCGGGGCATTCAGCCACACATATGCCACAAGCCAAGCACTGCTCAGCAGGTATCTGCACCGTGCCACTGTCATCTAAGCAGGGTACTTGATATGGACAAATTCGTAAACAAGTAAGACAGGTGGCGCATTTATCTTGAAATAAGACCTCAGCACCCATGCCACAACGCAAGCACCGCCTTGCTTCGTTAACAGCACTTTCCCAATCATACACAAGTTCCACCGACGCAAACTCCTTTGCCCTTGTTTGTGGAGCAAGAACTGGTGGCTCGGAGCGAGTAAGCTTTTTTATCATTTCTATCGTTTTGGGAAGAAGGTCACCTGCCAAAGTTTCCCTCTTGTCTTTGCTGACTAGTGGATATCTGTGTTGGAGATAGTCGTCAATGCGAAATGCTGCTTGTCTCCCAGTTGCCAACGCCTGAACCACAGTTGCTGGTCCGGTGACAGCATCGCCTCCAGCAAAGATACCTTCCCGATTGGTGGTAAGGGTTACTGGGTCGACTCGGATAGTACTGCCCCTACCAATCGGAAGGCGAAAATCCTCGGGAACCTGTGGGGCTTGTCCAATGGCAGTGATTAAGGTATCAATTTCAATATTGAATTCGCTACCTTGAATAGGTATTGGTTGGCGCCTGCCACTGGCGTCTGGTTCACCAAGCTGCATACGAATGCAGGTAACTCTTAGTTGCCCATTGTGTCTCTCTATCCTAGTCGGTGCCACCAGAAACAGGATTTCCACCCCCTCCTCTATTGCCTGTTTTACTTCGGCTGGGTCAGCGGGCATCTCTTCTCGACTGCGGCGATAGAGAATCTTTACCTCAGCGGCGCCTAACCTAACTGCAGTGCGGGCAGCATCAATAGCTACATTGCCGCCTCCTACTGTGGCAACTTCTCTGCCAATGAAAGGCTTGAGCCCCAGGTTCACCTCCCGAAGGAAGGTCGCCCCATCTACTACTCCTGGACTTTCTTCCCCGTCTATCCCGAGTCTAAGACCTTGATGAGCACCTATAGTTACAAAGATGGCCTTATAACCCATGTTAAAGAGCAAGTCTAACGATATCACCGGGCTATTCGTTCTGATTTCAACCCCTATTTGAATCATCCTTCGCACTTCAAGGTCAAGCACTTCCCGAGGGAGACGATATTCAGGGATGCCCACTCTAAGCATACCTCCTAGTTCAGAGTGGGCCTCGAAAATGCTTACAGGATAGCCTAGCTTCCTCAGATAATAAGCTGCAGCCAATCCTGCCGGACCAGAGCCCACGATAGCTACCTTTTCAACATGTGTGGTTTCAGCCTCAGGACGAATCATCCTATCTCCGCCAAATTCTACTGCAAATCTCTTTAGCGCCCTAATGGCAATGGGCTTGTCAACCTGGACACGCCGACAAGCATCTTCGCAAGGGTGAGTACATACATAGGCACAAATGGAGGGAAATGGATTACCTTCCCTTATGACTTGCAGTGCCTCTATCACTCGCCCCTGGGCAATCAAATCCACGTACTCCCTAATCTCCATATGCAAATGGCAAACAGCTTGACAGGGTGGTACGAGAGTACGGTCAAATGAAGGTTTTTTGGCAGTACCCCCAGGGTATGTTTTTAAGATATTGGGAGGAGATGAAAACATTAAACTCCTCCTTAGTTCTTTAAGTAAATAGTAGCTTACTCTATACTAAAGTAAGAACGGGTATTTGCCTTAATAAAAGGCATTCTTAACCCTTGAATTTTGTTGGATTAAACCCTAATTTAACGTGGGGAAAACCTTGGTTGAATTGACTGAGGTAGGAAAAAGAAGGGAAGTAGGCTTGCTTATGTTATTAGATGGTTACAATGCCCTTGCGTATGGCATACTTGACAAGTTCAGTTTTGCTATGGATACTTAACTTGGCCATTAACTGGGTCCTGTATCCCTCCACAGTTTTGGGACTGAGCACCAGTATGTTCGCTATCTCCTGGGTAGTATATCCCTCAGCAACCAGCTTAAGTACGTCTCTTTCTCTCTCTGTTAGTTGTTGATAGGGATCATGTCTATTCCGTACGGGAGCTGCCCGCTGGTAATCCTCAACAAGGGCCTTGGCTGCAACGGGCGAAAGGAAGGATTTGCCATGGAAAACAGCCCGAATACCTGAAGCAAGCTCTGAGGAGGCTGCTGTCTTGGTAATAAAGCCCTGAGCACCCGCCTCGATAATGGAAAGAACATAATCTTCCTCATCATATTGTGTTAGTACCAATACCTTCGTTTCAGGGAATTCTTTACGTATTCTGCGTGTCGCCTCCAGCCCATCCATAACAGGCATAGCTATATCCATAAGCACTACATCGGGGGTAAGCTGTCTTACTTTTTCCAGCGCTTCCCTGCCATTTGCAGCTTCACCAATTACTTCCACATCGGCAACTAGGGTTAGCAAGGCACGGATGCCATCCCGTACAATTGTGTGATCATCTACCACTAACACCCGTATCTTCTGCATCGGCAGTACTCCTAGCTACTGGCACATGGGCTATAACTCTAGTCCCTTTTTCTGGATAAGAATCAATATGACATCTGCCACCGACTAGGGTTACTCTTTCTTTCATACCAAACAAACCAGCTCCACGACCTGTAGCATCAATACCCTTGATCTCGCTAACCTCAAATCCCTTGCCATCGTCTTCAACACGTAGGACACACTCGTTAGCATTACATTCTAAGCTAATAGTGGCTTTTTTCGCCTCCGAATGCCTGACAATATTGCTTATGGCCTCCTGGGTAATGCGGAAAAGTGCCAGCTCAACTTCTGCTGGCAAACGCTCCTCTATCCCTTTGAACTCCGTGGAAACATCAATGCCTTTGGGAGTAAAGTTAGCTTCAGCCAGGCGACGAAGGGCAGTAGGCAATCCCAATGTATCCAACAAAGTAGGGCGGAGTTCTCTTATGAGTCTGGTTAGCTCAGTGCTGGCACGGACTGTGATAGAATGAGTTTTCTTCATCAACACATCTATTTCAGCGTTTTCGACGCCACTCATTCCCATCATTTCACTGATTGCCTGCAAGTTCAATGCTAAGGCAGTGAGCTGTTGGCCTGTTTCATCGTGTAGTTCCCTGGCAATCCTTTTTCGCTCCTCTTCTTGAATAGTGAGGGCTTGTCTCAGCAACATCTGGTATCTGCTCCTGGCTTCATTCAAGCGTTCGTATAGTTTTGCTTGCTCAATTGCGGTACCAAGTTGATAGCCAATTGAGTTCAAGAGGTACATATCGTCTTTGGCAAATTTGCCGGGTAGAGTGCTGGCAATATTCATCACGCCAACAACCTTTTCTTTCGCTTTTAAAGGCACGCTGACGAATCCTCTAAGGCTCTCCGTTTTTACCAAATCAGAACGAGCTGCACCCGGGGCTTTAGAAATATCCTCTAACAAAATTGGCTCTCCAGTTTGTGCTACTTTCCCGGCTATTCCCTCACCTATAGCAAGACGCATCTCACGAACGTACTGGGCAGATAGGCCACGGTATGCTTTATAATACAGCTCTTGACTTTGTTCATCGAGAAGGAGAATCCCACCTATGCTTCCATCGAAGATTCGAAGTACAGCATCTAGTACGGCATTTAGTATGGTATTCAAGTCCCACAAGCCACTCACAGCAGAAGAGACATGACTCAAGGCATCGAGATGATAGTGCCGTCTCAAAATAGCCTTCTCTAGTTCTCTTTCCGCAGTGACATCTTTCCTTAATTCGACCACAGCATAAATATTGCCATTATTGTCTTTAAGAGGTTGCATAGTAATCCTGATATATCTATCAGTGATACTGCCTGTGCCAGGGGTGCGATAAGGATAAACAACCGTTGCTGAGTTGCCACTCTGCAATACCCTCACCAATGGACATTCCCACAAGGGGGGCTGACAGGGTTTATTTTTACCTTCGAGGAACTTGTAGCAGTGCTTGCCAACAGCTGATTTGATACCCTTGGACAGCTTGGAGTATACGGCTGAATTGGCAAGCTTCACCCGATACTTATTGTCGATAATTATAATGTCATCCTCTATACTATCTACAATATCTTGCCAGAGCCTGTCCAGGCTAACAGCCTCAGTAGCTCGCTGAACCCGGTTGCTTTTTCTTTTCTCCATTGACCCCTTGTTCTAACTGTCAAAGTTTAGCTAAACTCTCTGACTTCTGTAATTCTACCAGATTGACTCACCTATTCTCAAAGGATAATTGACATTTTGCAATAAATGGTTTACCCCAATACAAAATCGGGGTAGGCTAATGCAAGCATGGTGCGTGAAATGCTGTGCCAAAAGATGGGTGAAACAGGTTGGGAGAGCGTAACAAGGAAGAATAGCAAGACACGTATTGCCCACATATATGGACATGAACCTTTTAACGTTGCGTGTAACCAGTACATCTCGCCTCGCTTTGACAGTCAAGATAGCCGATGATATTATGTATCGTGGTGGTAGAGAGCCTGACCTTTTCTGGTCGGGCGATTTATGGAAGAAGTTAATAGTACATATCTAATATTATTCCTTATCTCCCTGTTACTGGCTGCCTTCTTTTGCGGTGCTGAGACCGCTTTCATCAGCTTGCAGAAGCTCAGGCTAAAGCACTTAGTCCACACTAATCATCCCAATGCCTGGAGAGTTGCCAAGCTTGTAGAACACCCGGAAAGATTCCTGTCTACTGTCCTTCTGGGGATAAACTTCTTCGAGACAGCAGTAGCTGCCCTGGGTACGATTATAGCCGTGTCTCTCTGGGGCGAAAATCTGGGGGCGGCTCTGGGCACTATTATCATCACTGTAATAACTTTGGTCTTTGCCGAAGTTGTCCCCAAAAGTATCGGGGCTCGCTATGGCGAGAGTATAGCGCTCACCTTCGCCCGACCGATACAATTCATCTCTACTCTACTCTACCCCTTCACTTATATATTGAGCTGGATTGGATTGGCATTCACCAAATTAGGCAAGGGAATATCCAAGGAAAAGCCGCTGCTAACGCAAGCTGAAATCCTAACCGCTATTAGCGTTGGTGAAACGGAGGGGGTGGTAGAAGAGGAAGAGGCAGAAATGGTGCACAAGGTCTTTGAGTTTGGTGACCGCCCGGTGCGAGAAGTAATGACACCACGCACAGAGATTACCTGGGTGGAGATTGGGACGAAACTGAGTGATTTTTTGAATATTTACCGCAACCAGCCGCACTCTCGCTTCCCAGTCTATAAAGAAAGCACTGATAATGTAGTTGGGGTCCTGTCTATCAAAGATGTTCTTATGGCTGAAGCCAGCAATTCCCTCAGCAGGGAAGAGGTTATTGACAGTCTGGTGCGCCCAGCTTATTTCGTGCCCGAGACTAAACGGCTGGGGGAACTTTTAGGGGAGATGAGAGATAACCACTACTATCTGGCATTGATTGTTGACGAATTCGGTGGGATAGCTGGGATAATTACTATAGATCAACTGGCGGAGGAAATCGTGGGGAGCATTGGTGACGAGTTAGCTGGAATCGGGAAAGAGTTCACAACCATCGATGCCAATACCTTTGAAGTTGACGGTGGACTTAGAGTTGAGGAAGCTAACGAAGAGCTGGGTCTAGAACTACCGACGGGTGATTACGAGACAGTGGCGGGCTTCGTCCTTTTCCACTTAGGTCATATCCCCAAGCAGGGAGAGCAGTTTAAGTACAAGAATTTGAAGCTAATCATAACTGAGATGAGAGGAATGAAAATAGAGAAAATATTGATAACTCGGGAGAGAGATGCAACGATTACGCCTCAGGTTCAGCAGAGGAGAGGAGGTTAAGTTTTTATCCCATCTGGACCTGATACGGTTATGGGAAAGAGCATTACGTCGGGCAGGGGTCCCGTTAGCTTACTCTGAAGGCTTCACTCCTCATCCACGCCTTTGTTTAGCCGCGCCCTTGCCTACAGGAGTCACCAGTGAAGCCGAATTTATGGATGTCTGGCTGACACGGTGGCTGGCACCAAGTTCCTTTTCAGCTTTGGTGAAGCGACAGCTTCCTATCGGCATCAGTATCAACGATGTCTGGATAATAGGATTAAATGTCCCCTCCCTCCAGTCTCAAGTTCGTCTTGCCGAGTACAGCGTGGGAATAGAATCTGAAAAGACTAGGCAAGAACTGGAGCAAGCCGTAAGCTCTCTACTCTCAACCAAGGAATTTCCCTGGCACCATCAACGAGATACTGAAACTCGCTATTATGATTTGCGGACTCTGATAGATGATTTGTGGCTCATCAGCTATCAGGATTCCCGGTGTGTCTTGGGGATGAGGCTACGCTGTGACAGTCAGGGTTCCGGAAGACCAGAACAGGTAACGGCTGCTTTAGGGTTTCAGCAACACCCCAGAGTCATCCACCGCACCAAGTTGATTTTAGGAATTGAGAGATCCACCAGTAACTCAACCTGACCCAACTCGTCAGGAAAAAGCCAGAGAATATGCCAAAACTACGCGCCACCTATTTTTTATTGAGGTAGGTCTGGCAGGGGCTTTGCTCTTGGTGCTGGTTTTTGGTGGTATATCCATCAAGCTCAGCCAGTATTTAGCTGTGTCTCAACCCTGGGCAGCCGCTGTCTATTTCCTGATTCTGACTTTTGGCTATGGCATACTGACCTCACCCTTAAGCTATTATCAGGGGCTGGCTCTGCCTCGACACTATGGTCTGTCAGTCCAGACATTAAAGGACTGGCTGAAAGACATGGCCAAAACCTCGATATTGAGCTTGTCATTGGGTACCGGGCTAGTAATACTCGTTTACTGGTTATTAGGACGTCTGCCTGACTGGTGGTGGCTCACGGCGTCTGGCGTTGCTTTCGTTTTGAGCTTACTTCTGACGTGGCTGACTCCCAATTTATTATTGCCGCTCTTCTTTAAGCTCAGAACATTAGAGGATAATGAACTCAAACAAAAACTGATAAATCTGGCGGAGCGGGCTCAAACTAAAGTTCACGATGTGCTCACCATGGACTTAAGCACCAAGAGCACTACGGCTAATGCTATGTTGGCTGGGCTGGGTAACACTAAACGAATTATCCTCAGTGACACCCTTTTGAACCAATATTCACCAGCAGAGGTTGAAGTAGTACTGGCTCATGAACTGTCTCATCATATCCATAGAGATATTCCTAAACTGGTGGTGACCCAGGGAGTTACTTTTGTCCTGATATTTCTTGGGACTCACTTAGCCCTTAAAGCCAGTTTGGGGTACTTTACTTTCCGCGGCATGGACGATGTAGCTACTTTGCCTTTCCTACTATTAGTTTTAGCCATAGCTGGGCTTATATTGACGCCTATCGCCAACATCCTAAGTCGCCACCTAGAGTCAGCAGCCGACGAAAAGGCTTTAGAGTTAACCGGTAATCCTCAAGCCTTCATCACTACTATGACTAAGCTTACTGACCAGAACCTTGACGAGGCACAGCCCAGCCGGTGGGTGGAGCTTTTATTTTATGACCATCCACCATATACTAAAAGGGTGGCTCTGGCTCGTCATTACTCAACCAAAAACTCAGTGAGGTAACCAGTGATGAGGATTATTTTAGTGAGACATGGCGTCACTGACTGGAACCAGCAGCGCATCATCCAGGGCGGTGGTAGTGATACCGAATTGAATGAAACTGGGAGAGAGCAAGTTAAGAGTTTAGCCCAGTCATTAAAAGGAGAGAATATTGGTGCTATTTATTCCAGCCCATTGAAACGAGCCTTAGATACAGCTAAGGTCATTAGCCAATACCATCACGTGGGGGTAACCGTTCTGCCTGATTTGCGAGAAATAAAAGTCGGTGAGCTCGAAGGCATGCCTTTAGCCAGTTTTGATAGCGCTTTTGACCAGTTTTTGCTGGACTGGCAACAAGGGAATGGAGCAGCAAAATTGCCCGGTGGTGAAAGCTTGTTTGACCTGGCTGACAGGGCTTGGGCAGTCATAGAAGATATTATCAACAGGCACCGTGACGGGGCAGCGGTAGTGGTAAGCCATTATTTCGTCATTTTGACAATTATTTGCAGAGCTTTGGACTTACCCATGTCCCATCTAAGACGGTTAAGAATTAACGCTGGAAGCGTAAGTGTTCTGGATTTCGAGGATAAGAGAGCCCGTCTGGTAGTGCTAAATGACACCTGTCATTTGTCCCAACGGTAAAGCGAACTGCACCGTCATTGCGAGCCAAAGCGAAGCAAACCAATGGTTAAGAAAAACTTAACTCAGAAGGCAACCTTAGAACAGAAAGTTATCTCCTTCGTCAAAGAGCACGAGTTAGCTCCTGCAGGGGTAGTGGTGGTTGCGGTCTCAGGTGGTGCCGATTCTGTCTGCTTACTCCACATCCTCAGCCGAGAACAAAAGAAACTGGGTGTCAGGCTTCACGTAGCTCATCTCAATCATCAGCTCCGTGGTGCTGAATCTAAGGCTGATGCTGAGTATGTTTCTGGCTTAGCCCAACGACTGAACCTGCCCGCAACAGTAGAAAGTTACAAGGTTAAAGGTTATCAAGCCAAAAAGCGTTGTAGTCTGGAAGAGGCAGCCCGAGAAGTGCGCTATAGTTTCTTAGCACGAGTAGCAAAAGAAGTTGGGGCAAAACGAGTAGCTGTAGGGCATACCCGAGATGACCATATTGAGACCATTTTGATGCACTTAATTCGTGGGACAGGGCTCATGGGATTGCGAGGTCTTCAGCCTCGGTTAGAAATGACTACAGAGACAGGAGAAGGGTTAGAGGTAGTCCGTCCGCTATTAACGGTTACCCGGCGGGAAACTGCAAACTACTGCCACAAGCACCAGCTCATGCCCCGGACTGACTCTTCTAACCAGTCCCTATCTCCTTTACGCAACCGCATCCGCCTTGAGCTACTGCCTTTACTCAGGAAGTATAACCCTAATTTTGATGAAGCTTTATGTCGACTATCCGAAATTGCTGCTGACGAGCTTTCTTTTGTTGAGGGACAGGCTTGGCAATTATGGGCTGGCATAGCCAGGCAGGAAGGAGATGGCTTCTATTTAGATAAAGACCGGATAACAGCTCTACCTCAGGCATTGCAAAGACAATTGGTCAGGTCAGCCATATCTCAGCTATTGGGTGGGCTCAAAGACATAGAGGCGGAGCATATTGAAGCCACATTGAACTTAATGAAGAAGCCTGTCGGCAAGACCTTAAACTTACCTCACGGAGTGGTTTCGGCTACCGATTATGTTAACTTAATCCTAAAATTGCAAGGGACACCAGTATGTCCACTGCCCGTCCTCGAACAGGACTACATACTTAATATCCCAGGGGAAACAATTTTTTCTGGCTGGCGGGTGGTAACGAATATCGTTGGAG
>CAZJMM010000022.1:0-12795 GCA_964547155.1 uncultured Dehalococcoidaceae bacterium
GGCAGGTAATGGCTTGGGCAAAAAGACTGCCCTTAGACATGTTTTTCATGGCGCCCTCCTGTGTGCCGGCAACCAACCTGGAGACTTCCGGAGCTACTATCAATGCTGAAGATGTAGGCAGGATCCTGGGCTGGGAGAATGTCCTTGGTCTGGGGGAAATGATGAACTTTCCGGGCGTTATTCGGGGTAATAAGGAAATACTGGAGAAGCTGCTTTACGCCTACGGAAGGATAAGGGACGGACATGCCCCCGGACTCAAAGGCAAGCGACTGAATGCCTATATTGCGGCGGGTATCTTTTCCGACCATGAGTCAACTGATCTCGAGGAAGCCAGAGAAAAGCTGAGGCGAGGAATGTACATTATGATCCGGGAGGGGTCATCGGAAAAGAACCTGGACAGCCTGCTGCCTCTGGTCAGCGACAAGACCTTCAAGAGGTGCTTTTTTGTGGTGGATGACCGCAGTCCGACGGACCTGCTTTACGAAGGGGACATGGATGCAATAGTGAGAAAGGCTATCAAGAGGGGGCTAGAGCCTGTTAGAGCTATCCAGTTAGCGACCATCAATCCGGCAGAGTACTTCGGGCTGGTGGGCTTGGGGAGCATCGCTCCAGGTTATTTTGCTAACCTTATCGTTTTAGATGACCTTTACGAGTTTAAGGTGAAAGCTGTCTTCTATCAGGGGGAAATGGTAGCTAAAGATGATGGCTTGCTTTATTCTCTGCCCCGCCCACTACGGTCGTGGTTGACGAAGACAGTAAGTATTAAGCCTTTTGGTATTGAGGCTCTAAAGTTGGCGGCTAAAAAGGATAAATATGCCGTGATTGAAATCATTCCGGGACAGATAATCACGAAGAAACGGCTGGAGACGGTGAAGGTGGAAGCGGGGGTGGTGGTGCCTGATACAGACAGGGACATCCTCAAGCTGGTGGTGGTGGAGCGGCACAGGGCTACAGGCAATATCGGCATCGGGCTGGTCAAAGGCTTCGGGCTGAAAAGGGGAGCCTTAGCCTCTTCAGTGGCTCATGATTCCCACAATATAGTGGCGGTGGGAACCAACGATGAAGATATTCTCTCGGCGGTTGGGGAAGTGGAGCGGCTGCAGGGCGGTCTGGTGGTTTGCGCTGAAGGTAAAGTCTTAGCCTCGTTACCTCTGCCCATTGCCGGTCTATTATCTGATGAGCCTCTGGAAGTGGTCGTGGCGAAGTTTGCTGGATTGGAGAAGGCGGCGGCTAATTTGGGTAAAGTGCCGCCGTCACCCTTTGCGGTTTTGTCTTTTTTAGCCCTGCCGGTGATACCAGAATTGAGGCTGACTGACCTGGGGCTGGTGGATGTGCTGGAGTTTAAGATAATTTCGTGAGATTGCTTCGCTTTGCTCGCAATGACAGGAAGGGGGGTTGGCTCAGGGAGGGTGTGGGATAGAGCTGCTAAAGGTCACTTTGACTTCATAATTTCTATAAAACTATTGATTTCTATAGCTGCCATAGTCATAGTGCTGAGGGTGCCTCTGGAGCCTAACTCTATGGCTACTTTGCTGATGACTGAGTTGTTGGGAGCTTCAAGAATATTCACGAAATCGTAAGGACCCATAAGAGCGTACTGGGCAAGTACCTTTGCCCCCATGGCTTCAACTTCTTTGTTGACCTCTTTGATTCTCTCCGGTCTTTCTTTGATGGTCTTTCTGCCTTCATCGGTGAGCGTAGTTAACATTACATAAACTGCCATTTCCACCTCCTAAAGTTCTTGATTGGACATACCCTCCCTGAGCTAAGGCTATTGTAACAGCTTTTAAGGATAGTTCAAAGAGTTTTCTGGTTAATTTTGTTGACTACAGGGTCTGTCTTAAAAGAAGCTTACTTGGGAAGGCTTAGATTTTCTTCAATGAGGCTTTCCCCGTATTTGAGGAGGGTTTTCTGGCGGCTGGCAGGCACCTTCTTTGTCTGCAAATAGATTTTCAAGGCTTCCATGGGGGTCAATTCTTCGGCAGTCCAGTTGCCTAATCTGGAGCGTGGTTCTGTTTTTAGTTCCTTGGCAATAGCTGTGTAATGAGCTTCTTTGAGAGCTTTGCGTAGCTCAGGTTCGTTGACCAATGGCTCCAGAGACGGCGGCAGAAGAAGCTGGAGCTTGACTATTGCGTCTTTAATTTTTGTCTGGTGTTGTGAGATAACCTGAAGGATGGTTGCCATCGGCTCGGGGTCTTCGGCTTTGACTTCAATCTTTATAGTGAGAAAAGGTCGGGCAGGTAGCTGCTGAAACTGGTAAGTGACTTGCCTCTTTCCTTTTTTCAAATTGATATCCACCACATAGACCCCCTTTTCTGCACCTTCATCGCTGAAATCAAGGCGTTCCAGACTACCGGCATAGACCATAGGGGGTTGTGTAGACAGTACCTGATGGTGATGACAATGTCCTAAAGCTATGTAGTCAAAAACAGGCTGAGCAACATTGCTGTGAAGCAAAGTAAGGTCTTTACCGATGAGCATACCCTTCTCAGAGCCGAATTTAGCCGAGGACACGAAGACATGAGCCGCTAAGATACAGGGTAAATTTGGGTCAACCTTAGTAATAAGCTCCAGTAATTTTTGGGTCATTATTTCCTCGAGGCGGGTGTTTATTTCATCGACACTAAGATTTTTGGTGGCTTCTTTGCTGAGATAGACACTCCGCCTTAACCAGGGGAGGGCTGCTATCTGGAGATAACCATCTCGGGTAGGAATCCGATAAATATCGGGTCGGCTGGCAACATAGAGATTATTCACAGCTAAGGTGTCAAAGATTTCCATAGTGGTGGCTTTACCCACAGCCATGGGCAAATCATGGTTACCGATAAGAAGGAAAACCGGGATATCTTCCTGGGAAAGGCGTCTGAGGCGCTTGGCAAATTCCCGTTGCTGAGTCTGGGTAGGGTCTCGAGACCTGTAGGCATCACCACAGAATAAGACCAGGTCAACGTGGTTTTCTATTGCATAATCTGCTACCTGGTCGAGGGCTTTAAGAATGTCCAGAAGGCGAGTGGACAGCCCGGTAGTCGGATCAGGGTTACCGTAACTTTCCATGCCCAAATGAAGGTCAGCAAAATGAAGGATTTTCACCTTTGCCTTACTGAACCCAATTTTATTTTTCTCTTACTGCCCACAGTGGCTGTGTCTCGAAGGGTTCACCCATTAGCTTGGCTTGCAGAATTCGGTCAAGGTCTTTTATGGGGACTCTGATCTGGGACATGGTGTCTCGTTCACGAATGGTAACTTGGTTATCTTCCAGAGACTGGAAATCTATGGTGACACAGAAGGGGGTGCCAATTTCGTCCTGACGGCGGTAACGCCGCCCAATGCTCTGGGCATCATCATGCTGGGTCATAAAGTAGCGGCGCAGATGGGCGTAGACTTCTTTAGCTAAAGGCGCTAACTTCTCATTCCGGCTCAAAGGTAAGACAGCTACCTTAAGGGGAGCTAAAGTTGGGTGGAGATGCAGAATTACCCTTAATTCTCCTTCAGCAATTTCCTCATCATAGGCATCTACCAGGAAAGCGAGGGCAGAGCGGTCAACTCCAGCCGAGGGCTCGATAATGTAAGGGACAAAGCGTTCACCAGAGTCTTCATCAAAATAGGTGAGGCTCTTACCGCTGTGCTGGGCATGCTGGATAAGGTCGAAATCAGTCCGATTAGCAATACCTTCCAGTTCTGCCCAGCCCATGGGGAATAGGTACTCGACGTCGTAGCATTCCCTGGCGTAATGGGCGAGCTCGTCTTTGGTGTGCTGGCGGAGACGCAGGTTTTCTTTTTTAATGCCCAGGTTGGTATACCAGTTAAAACGTTCCTTGACCCAGTAATCAAACCACTCCTTGTCTGTGCCGGGCTTGACGAAATATTCTATTTCCATCTGTTCAAATTCCCGGGTGCGGAAGGTGAAGTTGCCGGGAGTGATTTCGTTCCGAAAAGCTTTGCCTATCTGGGCGATGCCGAAAGGCAGCTTCCTCCGGGATGCCGACTGGATATTTTCAAAGTTGACAAACATACCCTGAGCCGTTTCTGGGCGGAGGTAAACAACCGCGGCTTCATCCTCCACCGAACCCATAAAAGTCTTGAACATCAGGTTAAACAAGCGGGGCTCAGTGACTTCACCGCCGCAGTCAGGACATTTATTACCGAGTGAGTCGGTAGCCCGCCACCTTAGATGGCAGGATTTACATTCCACCAGGGGGTCGGTGAAACTGTCCACATGCCCGCTGGCAACCCAGACTTTGGGATTCATCAATATGCTGCTTTCCATAGCTACCATGTCATCTCGTTCCTGGACTACTGCCCGCCACCAGGCCTCTTTGATATTTCTCTTTAGCTCCGCCCCCAAAGGACCGTAGTCCCAGCAACTGGACAACCCACCGTAGATTTCGCTGCTTGGGAAAATGAAGCCACGCCGCTTGCACAGTGAGACTATCTTCTCCATAGTTACCTTTTTAGTTTCCTCAGCCATTGGCTGTCTCTCGTTTTGAGTTTTTCCAAGCTTACCAGCTTTACTCTGAAGTGTCAAAGAGTGAGAATTAGCTGTGGGTTCTTCATGCCATAGCCGTGCTATAATGAAGACTGATGAAAATTCTGGGTATTGAGACTTCTTGTGATGAGACAGCCGCCGCCATAGTCGAGGATGGCAGGAAAATCCTGTCTAACGTGGTGGCTTCTCAGGTTGACATTCATGCCCGTTACGGCGGTATCGTCCCTGAAGTGGCTTCCCGTCAGCATGTTCTGACTATTGTGCCGATAGTAGAACAAGCATTGACGGAAGCTAAGGTTGCCTTTTCTGACCTGGAAGGGGTAGCGGTGACTTTTGGTCCAGGGCTGGCAGGCTCATTGATTGTGGGTGTGAATATGGCTAAAGCAATAGCCCTCTCCTACAATTTGCCTCTTATTGGTGTTAACCACCTGGAGGCTCACATTTACGCCAACTGGCTGGATGGGACGGAGCTACCTGTTTTTCCCTGCCTGTGTTTAGTAGTTTCTGGAGGTCATACTGACCTGGTAATGATGGCTGGGCATGGGCAGTTACGGAAATTGGGTCGGACTCGAGACGATGCTGCTGGCGAAGCCTTTGACAAAGGGGCGCGGATTTTAGAGCTGGGCTATCCTGGCGGACCAGCTATAGAGAAAGCCGCTGAAGGCGGAATACCTTCGGTGCCTTTCCCTCGAGCCTGGCTTAAGGGGAGCGACGATTTTAGTTTTAGTGGTCTGAAAACAGCTTTGCTTCACTGGGTTCGAGAGAGAAAAGCAACCGACAACTTTTCGGTAAGTGATGCTGCGGCGAGTTTTCAGCGAGCGGTAGTTGATGCTCTGGCTACCAAGACTATAAATGCGGCTAAGAGGCTGAGAGTCAGGCAGATTTTACTTTGCGGCGGTGTTGCTGCTAACAAGGCTCTCCGCGAGTATTTCCTTAAATTATCTCCGGTCCCAGTCCTGATACCACCGCCAAATTTATGCACGGACAATGCAGCTATGGTAGCGGCTTGTGGTTATTACCATTTTCAAAGGGGAGAGGCTGACAGCTATGACCTTGACGTTGTCCCCAGCCTTAGCTTGGGTGAATAAGTATCGGGCATTCCTGACAATTTCCATCTCGGCAATAGGTAGTAAATATGTGGAGCAGCCCTTGCTGGTGAACAAGGGAAATGTCAGTCGAGTCTTTAATGTGCAGTTGTTGCCTCATATGCCTGGTTATTTCATTGTCTGATAACCGAGGGTAAGTGCAGAAGAGGGAGCCGGCTTTTTCTCTCAATTCAGATTCCTCGACCATATCTGCCCAGGCATAAGTAAAGGGCAACACAACATTTATGGCTATCTCAGCAGCTTTATTTTTGCCTAAGAGAGCTGAATTGGTTGCAGCGGCTAAACCAAAATCAAAATGCTTTGCCCAGTAGCCACTGGCAGTAACGAGTAAGCTGCTTTCTAAAGAAAACGGTCCCGATTCCGGGGATGTCTGGGTTACCTGGTTAAGTATTCCGTGGAGGAGACCTGTGTTGTGGTATCGGCGCAGAAGGTAGCTTAAGGCGATGAGACGCCGAACTGGAAAGTTAGGGGGGCGGACTCCAGCAAATTGCCAGTCAGCCTCGTTCATGGTTTGATTTCCCTCAATGGCTCTCCATAACTTCTCCAACTTTGTGGCTTCTTTATCTTTCAATAGCCACCTCTGCTGTCGTTGACACGGCAGCAGTCCAGCGGTGCCTAAAAGGTAAGCTTGCTCCATAGCTACTCGGTTACGAGTCTTAAGCTGACCTGAAAAATTAAAACATAACCTTCGAGATAGCTCCTCAAAAGGTTTCGTATTTCTGGCGTAACCCAAAGCCCGCATAACACCACTGAGAAGCACTTGTTCGGCACTATCTTTATTAAGCTTTTCCTTGAAACGGTTGACCTTAAGCTCGAACCTTTCTCTGCCGGCAATTGCCAGCAGGCGGACGAGCTTGCTTTTAGGATGGTAAGTCTTGAGGCAGGGGAGCTGGTTAAAAGATGAAGCCAGCGACTGGTGTAGGTTTTGGGACAAGCGGTCTGAAAAGGGGGTTAGCTGTACTGTCGGGACTGGAAAGCCCTGCTCGGTAATAACTGGGTAAGTAGTGGTATGGTTGAGGACAATGTGGAGGACCGTTTGGTTGTATTGAGGGTTACAGTGGTGGCGATGGCGGAACCAGTGGCTTGAATCAGTGTGGACTTCGACATCTCCCCTTACCTTTCTACCGTTAATGGTGATAACGGCGTCATGAAAATCGGGACCACTATCGTGGCTTTGCCTTCCGGGATAGATAATCTTAACCAATTCGCCGGTATCAGCTACTTCCTCTCCAAGGTAATATTGCCACAGAATCCTTATCTGTTTTTCCGAAATTTTCTGTTGCTTCATAACTTTGGGTTATACGATAACGTGTAGATGGAGCGAATAAAAAAAGCTGCGATGATATGCCTCACCTGCCGACCTTTCTTTTCAGAAGCTGCAAAAACTGAAGAGCATCTCCGTACATGGTAATATTGTTAAACAGAACATAGGTTTCGCCACTTATTTGGTCTCTCAGCCTTTCCAATTCTTCTTGGCTATATTCATGGCGGTACCGGGGACCACCATGAAGGCGAAAATACTTAATCTTTCCAAAAACTGGCTTTGTCACCAAAGGGTCAACGCAGTGGACAAGGTCAAGTTCGCGGCATAAAGAAGCTATTCTTTTTTCTTTCCAGTCACCCCGCAGTTCCCAAACAAAAAGAAAATCCTCCCGGTTTACCTTACTGAAGAAAGCTCTCACATTCTCAATATTCTCAGCCGTCTCGGTAAATCGCGGTGGACATTGAAAAACGATTGCTCTTGCTTCTAAAGCTTTAGCCACATCCCGGGTCTTCAGCCAAGCCTCAAATACCTGGTCACTCGGCTTAAAAAAGCCGTAATTTTTAGCTTGGTCGCGAGTTATCTTTACCCCAGCTTTCTGGTAAGTGGGGCTGGAAGTTGGGTGAGTAATGAGTTGCCAAGCCTTTAAAGTGAATTCAAAGTCCGCCGGAGCCTCCTGACGCCATTTCAGAGCCGTTGCTAAAGATGGCGGCTTGTAGAAAGTCTGTTGTACTTCTACCAGGCTGAACTGGGGAAAATAAACCTTTTTCCCCTTGGGGAAGCCACAACAACCAACTTTGACTTGGGACATTGAGAACTAAATTTCCCCCTTTTCAAGTTTTACTCTTCAACCCTGGGGCAAATCTATCTGGTACTTGAAGCCAGCTCGTTCCGCAACGAGGCTGAGTAGGGTAATTGAAGTCCCCCTCGGCTTGTACATCCCGGTCTCCCACTCACTTATGGTCTGCTGACGGGTACCTAATTCCTCGGCTAGTTGGTTCTGAGTTAAGCCAAGGTGCTGTCTTAGGGCACGGACTTTTTTGCCATCCCAACTATCTCGTCTTAGTTGTCTCATATTCTAATTTTACACGGAGTAGTGTAAAAAATCAATGATGAAAAAGGGAAAGATTAAAAATTTCCCTCAAAAGGACTTGCATCTCGGAATTTTTGTTGCTATAATGTTTAGCACTCTTGCCCTGGGACTGCTAAAATAAATAACGAAAAGGATGAAATTCAATGAAAGGAGGTAAAGTGGCAGTGAAGTTAGAACCTTTAGGGGACAGAGTAGTAATTAAACCTATTCCTAAAGAGGAAGTCACTAAAGGAGGCATTGTTCTACCGGATACTGCGAAAGAAAAGCCTCAGGAGGGAAAGATAATGGCGGTGGGACCGGGAAGGCTAACGGAAGACGGCAAGCGTATAGCTATGGAGGTGAAGGTAGGAGACATAATAATCTATGCTAAGTATGCTGGTACGGAAATCAAGCTCGATGATGAGGAGCTGATTATCCTCAGAGAGAGCGATATTCTGGCGAAGAAGAGTTAATAAAAAGGAGGCTGAGAATGGCAAAACAAATTATTTATGGTGAGGAGGCAAGGCGAGCCCTAAAGAGGGGCGTTGATGCGTTAGCTGATGCAGTCAAAGTGACCTTGGGACCTAAGGGGCGTCCAGTAGCGCTTGATAAGAAGTTTGGTCCTCCTTCGGTGATTAATGATGGTGTCTCTATTGCCAAGGATATTGAATTGCCTGACCCCTTTGAGAATATGGGTGCACAGCTGGTAAAGGAAGCAGCTACCAAGACCAATGATAAGTGTGGTGATGGTACAACTACGGCTACCGTTTTGGCTCAAGCTATTATCACCGAAGGTTTCAAAAACATTGCTGCTGGTGCTACCCCTGTAGCTCTGAAACGGGGAATCGAAAAAGGAGTTGAAGCTGTAATCGAAGAGTTGAAGAAAATGTCAACCCCGGTAACTACAAAAGAGCAGGTAGCTCAGGTAGCTACTATTTCAGCAGCTGATGCGGAGATTGGAAATCTCATTGCTGAGGTGATGGAGAAGGTGGGCAAGGACGGGGTGATCACGGTGGAAGAGTCCAAAGGGCTGAAATATGAGACAGAATATGTAGAAGGTATGCAGTTTGATCGGGGTTACATCAGTCCTTATTTTATTACTAATCCCGAGCGTATGGTTACCGAAATTGAAGACCCTTATATCCTGATTACCGATAAAAAGATTTCAGCTATATCTGACCTTCTACCGGCTTTGGAAAAGATTCTTCAGGTTTCTAAAAACTTGATTGTTATCGCTGAGGATGTGGAGGGAGAAGCTTTAGCTACCCTCGTTGTTAATAAGTTGCGGGGAACTATCAATGTCTTAGCTGTTAAAGCCCCTGGTTTTGGTGACCGACGCAAAGCCATGCTGGAAGACATTGCCACTCTCACTGGAGGTAAAGTTATCTCCGAAGAAGTGGGCAGGAAATTAGATTCGGTAACGGTAGCTGACCTGGGTAAAGCCCGGAAAGTAGTAGCAGATAAAGACGACACTACTATAGTTGAAGGCAAGGGCTCTGAAGAAACTATCCAGGGTCGGATTAAGCAGATAAAAGCGCAGATTGAGGAGACCACTTCTGACTATGACAAGGAGAAGCTACAGGAAAGGTTAGCCAAATTAGCTGGCGGTGTGGCTGTAATCAAAGTTGGTGCTGCTACTGAAGTCGAGCTTAAAGAGAAGAAACACCGCGTGGAAGATGCTTTGTCAGCTACTCGTGCCGCTGTAGAGGAAGGCATTTTGCCTGGTGGTGGTGTGAGTCTGGTGAATGCTTTACCGACTTTGGATAAACTGAAACTGGAAGGAGACGAAGCGACTGGCTTGAACATCCTTAGGAAGGCGGTAGAAGAACCGATACGTTGGATTGCCATTAATGCTGGCAAAGAAGGCTCAGTGATAGTAGATGCAGTGAAGAAAAGTCCTTCTGGCGTCGGCTATGATGCTGTCGCTGATGACTTTGGCAATATGGTTAAGAAGGGTATTATTGACCCTCTCAAAGTTACCAGGACGGGTCTGGAGAATGCTTCCAGTATTGCTAACATGATTTTGACTACTGAATCCTTGGTTACAGATATACCAGAAAAAGAAAAAATGGCTATGCCACCCATGCCCCCGGAGTACTAAAGTTTAAGTAACTCAGCCAGGGGCTCTTCTTTATTAACAGGACCAACGATAGCCAGGTTAAGCTTTTCAGTGATTAGAAGCTGCCTGGCTATCCTTTTTATTTCGTCACTGCTTACGGCATTAATCTTAGACAGGATATCGTCCACGGTCAGGATATGTCCGGTGAGAATTTCCTGACCTCCCAGCCAGCCGGCAACACTCCGACTGTCCTCCATGCGAAGCATCAAACGCCCTTTGGTCATCTCTTTAGCCTTAATCAATTCGGCTTCAGGGACGTTGTCTCTAAGCTGGGTCAACTCGTTGAGGATAGCGGTTATTGCTGCTTTGACATGTTTGGGGTGAACTCCAGCGTAAACAATAATTGAGCCTGAGTCCAAGAAATAATTGACGTAGCTATGGATATCATATGCCAGCCCTGAGTGGTCTCGGATGTTAATGAAAAGGCGGCTGCTCATGCCTTCCCCCAGAATTACATTGAGCAAATCGAGGGCAAAGCGGTCAGGATGGGTCAAAGGCAAGCCCAGGAAACCGAGACAAAGGTGAACTTGTTCAGTATCTCGGGATTCTATAAGGCATTGAGGGGCTTGTTGATGGTGATTGGTTGGCTGAGCCGCTGGCAATTTGCCCCCAGACCAGTCAGCAAAAGTTTGGTCGACCATTTCTATTACTTCTTCTTGATGGATGTCTCCAGCAACGCTCACTACGAGATTGTTGGGCAGGTAATTATGAATTAAATGGTTGAGGAGCTGCTGGCGGGTTAGCTGAGCTATTGTCTCTTTGCTCCCAGCGACATCTCTACCCAGGGGTTGTCTTTGCCATAAGAGTTGGTCAACGAGCATATCTACGCGATATTGGGGCAAGTCAAGGCTCATGTTAATTTCCTCAATGATAATCTGGCGCTCCCGCTCGACGTCTTCAGGGGCAAAACGGGAGTGACGTAAGAGGTCACTAAGCACATCCAAGGCTAAGGGGAAATGGTGGCTGGCTACTTTGCACCAGAAGATGGTCAGTTCTTTGTCAGTACCACCGTTGAGGATACCCCCGACACCTTCGATGGCTTCGCTGATTTCTTTAGAGGTAGGGCGTTTTTGGGTACCTTTGAAAGAAAGGTGTTCTACGAAGTGGGAGATACCGGCTTCAGCCTCATTTTCGTAACGAGAACCAATGCCAAGGAAGAAAGCCACACACACAGAGCGAGTGTGAGGCATCGAGCTGGTAAGGAGACGTAGCCCATTTTCAAAGGTAATTTTCTGATACATTTCCTGAATAAGGTTAATATTATACCACGAAATATGGTAGGAGGCGGGCTGCCTTTGTCCAAATCTATTAATAATAGAAACTGTTTCTGACTTGACTTATAGATAGAGCGAAGGTAACATTGCCCGAAAGATGACCACCAAAGGCTTACGCAAGCTGCCTCTGTTTCCCCTGACAACTAAAGTGAATGCTCAGGGTCACCTGACTATCGGTGGCATTGATGTTGTCCAATTGGCAGAGGAATTTGGCACTCCGCTTTATGTCTTTGATGAAGGGACGCTAAGGGCTAAGTGTAAGGAGTATAAAGAAGAGTTTCGCCGTAGATATGAAGATAGCCTAGTTATTTATGCCTGTAAGGCTTTTGTTAACCGAGCTTTAGCCCTTTTGTTTGAAGAAGAGGGACTGGGGTTGGATGTGGTCTCTGGTGGAGAGTTAAGTATTGCCCGGTCAGTGGGCTTTTCCTTAAACAAGGTCTATTTTCATGGCAATAACAAGACTTTAGAGGAGTTGAATTTGGCTTTGGAGTTGGGAGTGGGGCGAGTAGTGGTGGACAATTTCTATGAACTGGAACTCTTGGAACGATTGGCGGGGGAAAAGGGGATTAAACAGGATATCCTGTTTCGCCTAAACCCGGGGGTTGACGTTCATACCCATCACTATACTGCCACGGCGACATTGGGTAGTAAGTTTGGTTTAGCGTTAGCTACAGGACAAGCTGAAGCAGCAGTAGCCAAGGCTGTGAAATGTAACCATATTAACCTTCTTGGTTTTCATTTTCATTTAGGTTCTCCAGTAAGGGATGTCCTACCGTATCAGACAGCTACTGAACTGGTTCTGCACTTTGCTGCTGAAATGCACACGAAGTATAAATTTGAGCTTCGCGAATTCAATGTCGGCGGTGGTTTTGCTGTACAGTATACTTTGGACTCTCCAGTGCCGACAGTAACTGATTATGCTGAGGCTATTGTATCAAAGTTGATTAGCCTAAGCAGTGAATTAGGTTTGGAATTGCCACGGCTGGTTGTGGAGCCAGGACGGGGGATTGTGGCACAAGCTGGGGTGGCTTTATACCGAGTGGGAGCCATTAAAGATATCCCTAAGGTGAGGAAGTATGTGTGTGTGGATGGTGGTATGGGGGATAATATCCGTCCCGCTCTTTATGAAGCTAAATATGAGGCTTTAGTGGCGAATAAGGCGTTAGACAAGGAAACGGAGGTAGTTACCATTGCTGGTAAATATTGTGAGTCCGGGGACGTTCTGACAAAGGATGTATTTTTGGCGCCACCGGTTGCTGGGGATATTATTGCGGTGCCGGAATCAGGGGCTTATTGTCTGGCTTTGGCGAGTAATTATAATGCTGTCCCCAAGCCAGCTGTAGTGATGGTGGGAGATGGAAAAGCGCGTCTTATTCGGCGTCGGGAAAGCTATCAAGACATAATGAGATTGGACGAAATCTAATGTGGCGGGTAATAGGTCAGGAAAAGGCAATAACTTTACTTAAACGCGCTCTTG
>CAZJMM010000023.1:0-12658 GCA_964547155.1 uncultured Dehalococcoidaceae bacterium
GGGGACGACAACCATTATGAGGAATTGGGGTCACATCCCGAATGCTTATGACCGAAAGCCCAGAAGCTTGCAAAGTTCGAATGGCTGCCTCACGACCACTGCCAGGACCTTTAACATAAACTTCAACAGAGCGCAAGCCGTGGTCAATAGCCCGCCGGCTGGCTTCTTGAGCAGCCAATTGAGCTGCGTAAGGCGTACCCTTGCGCGAACCTTTAAAGCCAACGGTTCCTGAACTCGCCCAAGCAATCACATTTCCTGCCAGATCAGCAAGTGTGACAATAGTATTGTTGAAAGTAGACTGAATATAAGCTCTACCTTCAGAGATTCCCTTGCGCTCGCGTTTTTTGACTCTGGCTTTACCTTTTTCTGGCATTTCACTCCTATATCTGCTTACTTCTTAGCAACACCGCGTCTCTGACCTCTACCAGCTACGGTCTTTCGGGCACCACGCTTGGTGCGGGCATTAGTCCGTGTTCGCTGCCCTCGAACAGGCAAACCGCGGCGATGCCTGAGACCCCGATAACTACCAATTTCAATAAGACGTTTAATATTAAGGTTAACCTCTCTTCTGAGTCCACCCTCCACTCTATATTGCTTGTCAATAACTTCACGGATGCGGCTAATTTCAGTTTCTTTTAGATCCTTTACCTTAGTCTCTGGTCTAACATCCGCCGTAGACAAAATGCGTTGGCTTAATGTAGGTCCAATGCCATAAATATATCGCAATGAGACCTCGACTCTCTTGTTATCAGGTATATCAACACCAGCAATACGCGCCATCTTTTACCTCTATTAATACTTAGCCCTGTCTCTGTTTATGTTTCGGGTTTTCACAAATAACTCTAATCACCCTACGACGCCGAACAATCTTACATTTATCACAGCGTCGTTTTACTGAAGCACGCACCTTCATTATCTAATACTCCACAAATAACCAGTTTCTTGACAATTTTCGCCATAAGTAAGTAATAATAGACTTTTATTGCTTATCTGTCAAAAATCACTTGAACCGATAAGTGATTCTCCCTCTGCTTAAATCATAAGGTGAGAGTTCCACCAGAACCTTATCACCAGGTAAAATTCTAATATAATGCAGCCTCATTTTACCTGAAATATGGGCTAACACTTTATGCCCGTTAGGTAATTCAACACGAAACATAGCATTAGGCAGAGATTCAATCACTATACCTTCAACCTCTATTGTATCTTTCTTAGGCATACTAACCTTGCTTCAAGGCAATGTCAGAACTTCGGCACCGTCATTAGTAATGGCAACAGTGTGCTCAAAATGCGCGGCTAAACTGCCGTCAGCAGTAAGCACCGTCCATTGATTATCTCCCAATTTAGTGCGCCAGCCGCCGGCGACTACCATAGGTTCAAGGGCAAAGGTCATTCCTTTTTCCAAGAGAGGACCTTCCCCAAAAAAGCCAAAATTCGGTACCTGAGGTTCCTCATGAAGTTCTCTGCCAATGCCGTGTCCTGTATATTCTCTAACCACCGAGAAACGCTTTGACTCCACATAGTATTGAATGGTGGCTGAAACATCACCCAAATGAACACCGGGGCGAGCAGCCAGGATACCTGCCTTTAATGCCCCTTCGGTTACCGTGATGAGTTTTTCAGCTTGAGAATCGACTTTCCCCACCCCCACCGTTATTGCCGCATCAGCTTGAAAGCCCTTATAAATTACGCCGACATCTAAAGAAACAAGGTCTCCTTCTTCCAAAATCCGCTCACCGGGTATGCCGTGCACAATCTCATCATTTACCGAAACACACAACTGTGCTGGAAAACCCCGGTAGCCCTTAAAAGAAGATTTAACCTTTCGTTTTTCTAATTCACGAGCAGTAACCAGATCAAGTTGACGTGTTTTCATCCCGGGCTTTATCTCTTCTTTCAGTCTCATCAGAATAGCAGCTACGACTTTCCCCGCTTCCCGCATAAGACTAACTTCTTGGGTAGACTTTATGAGTATCACCCAGTTATCTCCTCTTTCTTTAAAGCCCTAATTATCCTCTCCGTTACTTCTTCTATTTCAGCATCTCCATTTACTTCAACTAATTTCCCCTGTTCTCGATAATAGTCGAGGAGAGGCAAGGTTTGAGCTAAGTAGACTTTCAACCTTTCTTTAATGGTTCCTTCGGTATCATCGGCACGTTGGTATAACTCACCGCCGCATTTATCACAAACCCCGACAGTTTTGGGAGGTGAAGCAGCTACATGGTATAGTGCCTGGCATTGACGACACAGCCAACGCCCGCTAAGGCGTTTTATCAGTTTTTCTCCAGGCACTTGAATATATATTGCTTTATCTATAGCCCTTCCTATAGCAGCTAAAGCTTTATCCAGAGCTTTAGCCTGTTCCAAGGTCCGAGGGAAACCGTCAAAGACGCACCCCGACTCACAGTTGCCGTCATTAATACGTTCCAAGACCATTTTTATAGTGATGTCGTCAGGGACCAACGCTCCTTTGTCCATATAAGATTTGGCTAATAGCCCCAATCTTGTCCTTTCTTCCACAGCTTGGCGAAACAGGTCACCAGTAGCGACCTGAGATATTCCGAACTTTTGGGATAGAAATGCTGCTTGCGTCCCCTTTCCCCCCCCAGGGGCTCCAAGTAAAATAAGATGCATTTGGTCTTACCTAAGAAAACCCTCGTAACGGCGCATTAACAACTGAGCTTCTATTTGCTTCATAGTATCGAGAGCAACACCTATAATAATGAGCAAGCCAGTGCTGGAAATGGTCAAGACCTGAACATTCGTAATCTCCTTAGCGACAAAAGGCATAACCGCCACAATTGCCAAGAAGAGAGCCCCTCCCCAAGTAATACGGTTTATGACCTGGTTAAGGTAATCTCCTGTCGCTTTCCCAGGGCGGATACCAGGGACGAAACCACCCTGTTGTTGCAGAGTCTTTGCTAAATTCATTTGCTGGAATATCACCATGGTATAGAAAAAGGCGAAAGCGATTACCAACAGGAAGTAAAACACCCAATAGGCCAAACCCAAAGGAAGAGCCGCATTAGGACTGAAAATATCCACAAGTTTGTTTGCCCAGTTGGGATCTTCTCCCGCCGGACGAGCCAGATAGCTGGCTATGGTACTGGGAAAAATCATTATTGACATAGCAAAAATGAGGGGAATCATGCCAGCGGTATTCACCCGCAGAGGAATATGGGTGGAACCTGACTGACGATACATCCGCCCACTCCGGAAGATACTTCGAGAATATTGAATAGGAATGCGGCGATGACCCTCAGTGAATATGACAATAAAAGCTACCGTAGCTATGCCTAAAATAACAAAAGCAAGTAAGCCACCAATATTTTCCCTAACCAGAAAACCTCGCCCGATCTGCTCCGGCAAACCAGCTACAATACCACCAAAAATTATTATGGAAACCCCATTACCAATGCCGCGCTCAGTAATAAGTTCGCCAAGCCATACCAAAAAAATAGTACCAGCAGTCAAGGACAATACCATAGCTACTGTTGGCAGTAATTCAGCACTGGCAATTACGCCCTGTCCTCTTAGTAAGGTGAGTTGAGCGTAGCCTTGAAGAGCAGCTAAGGGCACGGTTAACCAATGGGTAATCTGGTTAATCCTCTGTCTACCAGCTTCTCCTTCTTGAGCAAGGCTTTGTAGCTGTGGAATGACCGGTACCAATAACTGCATGATGATAGAAGCAGTAATGTAAGGGTAAACCCCCATAGCGGCGACACTGAAGTTTCTCATTGCACCACCGCTGAAGAGGTCAAGCATACCTAAAAGCTGGTTCCGTTCAAATAGCTCCCGCATCGCTGCAAGGTCAACTCCAGGCAAAGGTATATGAGCCACGAAACGAAAGATTATTAGGATAAACAAAGTAAACAAAAATCTACGCCTCAGGTCTGGTAACCTGAAGGCATCCATCATTGCTTGGATGAGCTTGGACCGAGGTTCTCTTTGTTGCATTCTAAAGCCTCTTTATCTTTCCACCAGCAGCTACAATTTTCTTTTCGGCACTGCCAGAAAACTTATTAGCTGCAACCAAAAGGGGACGGTTAATATCACCCCCACCCAAAATCTTCACTGGCTGCTTTGAGGATTTAATCATGCCTCTCTTAATTAATTCCTCAGGAGTTACTTCACTATTAGGTGGAAAAATATTCAGTTGATTAAGGTTGACCGTCGCATACACTGTCTTGAAGGGGTTAGTAAACCCTCGTTTATGAGACAGCCGCTTGATGAGAGGCATCTGCCCCCCCTCAAAACCTGGGCGCATCCTATATCCAGAACGAGACTTCTGCCCTTTACAACCCCGCCCAGAATAAGTACCATGACCACTACTATTTCCGCGCCCAACACGCTTTCTCTTATGTGTAGCACCAGAAGCAGGTCTCAGTTCATTTTGTCTCATTATCAATGACCTCTGTCTTAACAAGATGTTTAATTTTCGCAACCATACCTAAAAGAGACGGGGAATTCTCCTGCTCTATAACTTGACCCAAACGTCGAAAACCAAGAGCCTTTAGCGTACACCGCTGGTCTTGGGCATAGCCAATGTCACTCTTTACCCAAGTGATACGCAATTTAGCCAACTTTCTCAGCTCCTCCAGTCCCTAATTCGGCTTTCCGTTTAGCTACGGTTTCTTTAGGCTCTCTCAAATTTGCCAAAGCCAATAGAGTTGCTCTAACTGTATTAATTGCGTTAGAACTACCCAATGACTTAGTAAGGACATCCTTTATGCCAGCAGCTTCAAGGACAGCTCGAATTCCTCCCGCCGCAATAATTCCCGTACCAGCTACTGCTGGTTTAAGTAGCACCTTAGCTGCTCCAAATTTAGCCAAAATTTCATGAGGTATAGTAGTACCGGTAAGGGATACCTTAATCAGATTTTTCCTGGCAACAGCGCCTGCCTTACGAATTGCTTCAGGAACCTCGGTAGCTTTACCAACACCAGCTCCCACATGGCCTTCACTGTTGCCTACTACAACTAAAGCCCTGAAATTAAGGCGTTTACCTCCCTTGACCACCTTGGCTACACGGTCAATAGATACCAACTTTTCAGTCAAGGGCAATTCAGAAGTATCAATTTCGGCTTGTGGAAATAACACTTTAGTAAATGCTTTCATAAAATAAACCTCAAAATTCCAAACCACTCTCTCGGGCTGCTTCAGCTAATGCCCGTACCCTGCCATGATATTTATAACCACCCCGGTCGAAAACCACCCGCTGAATCCCTTTCTGCAACGATTTCTGCGCAACTAAGCTACCCACTAACTTTGCTTGACCTATTTTCCCCTGGACAGGCATTTTCCCAACTACTTCGGGACTAAGAGTGCTCGCTGACACTAAAGTATGCCCGGTTGAATCGTCTACAACTTGGGCATAAATGTGCCTGAGACTGCGAAAAATAGATAATCTCGGTTGTGAAGTTGCGCCAACTATTTTCTTTCGTACCCGGGAATGTCGCTGCATCCGGGCGGCTTGTGAAAATTGTTGTCTCATTGTATGCACCTATTTCTTCATTGCCGCCCTGCCCGCCTTGCCGGGCTTAAGCCGAAGTTTCTCTTCAACATATTTGATGCCTTTCCCTTTATAAGAATCTGCAGGGCGGATAGCTCTAACTTGGGCAGCTACCTTGCCCACCATCTCCTTATCAATTCCACTAATTCTGAGTCGATTAGCACCTTCTACTGTTATAGATATCCCGGGGGGTGATTGAAACTCTACAGGGTGATTATATCCAACCTGGAGTACCAATTTTCCACCCTCCTTTTGAGCTCGATAACCCACACCACTTATCTCTAAGTTTCTTTCAAAGCCTTTAGCCACTCCTTCAACCATATTGGCTACCAGAGTCCGGGTTAGTCCCCATAAAGCACGGTGCTCTCTACTATCGTCGGGGCAAGCCACCACCAAAGACTTATCCTTCATTGAGACGGCAATATCTGAGGGAAGAGTCCGAGACAACTCTCCTTTGCTACCTTTGATAGTTACTTTATTACCGTTAATTTTTACCTCTACCCCTTGAGGTAAAGCTATAGGAACTTTTCCGATTCGAGACATCTACCTTTTAACTCCAAAAATGTCTGATATTAGGTTACCATACATAACATAACAATTCACCACCGAGTCCCTGTCGCCAAGCTTCCCTACCAGTTAACATTCCTTTCGGTGTCGATAGAATAGCAATACCGAGGCCCCCATAAACACGGGGGACCTCATCTCGTTTAACATATACCCGAAGACCGGGCTTACTCACTCTCTCCAGTCCTAAAAGAGCCGGTTGACCATCCGAGTATTTGAGCTGGATCTTAAGCATTCGTTGTGGTTTTCCCTTGAGCACTCCGTAGTCAGAAATAAAACCTTCATCCTTGAGGATTTTGGCAATGGAGAGTTTCATTTTGGAGGCAGGTACAAGGGCACTATCATGACCCGCCATAATGGCATTGCGAATCCGAGTTAGCATATCAGCAATAGGGTCTGTAACTGGCATCCTTCTCTCTCAATTACCAACTAGATTTTCTAATCCCAGGGATTTCTCCCGTTAAAGCCAGTTTTCGGAAACAAATACGACACAGACCGAATTTGCGTATATAAGCTCGGGGTCTTCCACATAATTGACACCGATTACGCTGTTGTACCCTGTATTTTGGTGGACGCTTTGATCTTACAATCTTAGATATTTTTGCCATTTCTAAGCTCTTCTAAAGGGCATACCGAGAAGTTCAAGTAACCGTCTTGCCTCGTCATCAGTCTGAGCTGTAGTTACCACAGTTACTTCCAGCCCTCGAATTTTGTCTATTTTATCATATTCAATTTCAGGGAAAATTATCTGTTCTTTGATTCCTAAGGTATAATTGCCTCGCCCATCAAAAGAGTTATGGGGTGTCCCTTGAAAATCACGAATACGGGGTAAGGCTGCATTCATCAATTTGTCCAGAAAATCATACATGCGCTTCCCTCGCAAAGTTGCCGTTATCCCAATAGCTGCACCAGCTCTAAGTTTGAAGGAAGCGATGGACTTCTTCGCCCGGGTTATTACCGGGCGTTGCCCCGAAATTGCTGTCATATCAGCTGTGGCTGTCTCCAAAGCTTTCGGGTTCTGTATTGCCTCACCCAGACCAATATTAATCACAACCTTCTCCACTTTAGGCACTTGCATTACATTCCTATAATTGAACTCGCTTATTAGCTGAGGTACAACCTCTTTATGATATTTTTCTTTAAGTCGAGACATTCCTTAACCAATACCAAAACTAATCAATTATCTCTGAACAAGCCTGACAAATTCGAGCTTTTTTCCCGTCTTCAAGAAAACGAAAACCGACCCGAGTTAGCTGACTACACTTAGTGCATAACAACATGACATTCGATACATGAATTGGCGCCTCTCGTTCAATTATGCCAGCTTGCCTGGCAGCCCTACGAGCCCGAGAGTGGCGCTTAATCATGTTTATGCCTTCCACTATTATCTTGTCCTCATTGGGGAAGGTACGCCTTACCTTACCTTTCTTACCCTTATCTTTCCCGGCAACAACTAAAACAGTATCATTCTTTCTAATCTTCATACTACCTCCGGCGCTAAGGACACGATTTTCATAAAATTACGCTCCCTAAGTTCCCGAGCTACCGGACCAAAAATGCGGCTACCCCGAGGGTTATTCTTGTCATCGAGAATAACGGCAGCGTTTTCGTCGAATCTAATACAGGAGCCGTCTTCCCGTTGATAAGTCTTTGCCATACGTACAATGACCGCCCGCACTACATCTCCTTTCTTGACTGTACCACCGGGCATTGCCCGCTTCACTGCAGCTACAATCACATCACCCACTCGTGCATACCTTCGGCGGGTACCTCCTGGGATATTAATACACATAATCTGGCGTGCCCCAGTATTATCAGCTACTTTGAGTCTGGTATAAGATTGAATCATGTGCTACATCCATATTCGCACTTTAAGATACTTCAGAAGCCTTGACTTCAACTATTTCCTTTCGGCTAATTATTTCCTGTACCCGCCACCGCTTCTCTTTAGACAAAGGGCGGGTCTCCACAATTCGGACTGTGTCACCTATTTTGCAGGCATTGCCCTCGTCATGAGCCTTGTATTTGACTGTACGAGTAACCCTTTTCTTATAAAGAGGGTGACGTCTGGAAGTCTCCACTGCCACTACCACAGTCTTATTCATCTTATCGCTTATCACTTGACCGACTCTGGTCTTCCGTTTCTTTTCCATAACTATCTTACACTTAGTTCTCTTTCTCTAAGGATGGTTTTTATTCTGGCAATTTTCTTCTTAACTTTCGGTATTTCCCGATGATTAGCTAACTGGCGGGTGGCAAGACGGAACCGAAGATTAAAAAGTTCCTGATGTGCCTCCTCTAATTTTTTCCACAGCTCCTCATTACTAAGGGCACGAACTTCATCAATTTTCAACTTTTACCTATCCCTTCTCTCGCCACAAACTTGACAGCGATAGGGAGTTTATGGGCAGCCAGCCTCGCTGCCTCACGAGCTATATCTTCTTTTATGCCCTCTATCTCAAAAAGTATCCTCCCGGGTTTGACTACAGCCACCCAGAACTCGGGAGCACCTTTACCACCCCCCATTCGTGTCTCAGCCGGCTTCTTGGATACCGGTTTATCTGGGAAAACACGGATCCACATTTGACCACCACGACGCAAAAAGCGAACGAAAACTCGGCGAGCCGCCTCAATCTGTCTGGCAGTAATCCAAGCAGCTTCCTCAGCTTGTAACCCGAAATCACCAAAGACAAGGGTGTTCCCTGACGAGGCTTCGCCCTTTAATCGCCCCCTATGAGCTTTGCGATACTTCACTCGTTTCGGTTGTAACACTTTCTCTACTTACCTCTGGAACAATGTCACCCTTATAGACCCAAACTTTAACCCCGATACGACCCAAAAGCGTATGAGCTTCGGCGAAACCAAAGTCAATATTGGCACGAAGAGTATGAAGAGGCAATTGCCCTTGGTGGATAGTTGACCGGCGCGCAATTTCAGTACCACCCAGTCTGCCAGCACAACTTAACTTTACGCCTTTAGCACCAGCCTGCATCACTCGAAAAGCTGCCTGTTTCATTGCTCGCCGAAAGGAAACTCGCCTTTCTATTTGCTCGGCAACACTCCGAGCCACCAGAACAGCCTCCAGATAAGGTTCTCCCACTTCTCTAATGGTCAGACGCACTCTCTTACCGATACTCTTTCCTAATTCAGTTCTTAACTCCTCAGCCCGCTGTCCACCTCTGCCAATAACAATCCCCGGGCGAGCCGAATGAAGAGTTACTGATATCTCATTCCCATCCCGCTCAATTTCCACGTCAGCAACACCGCCTTCCACAGCTTTAGCTTCAATAACTTGACGGAGCTTCAAATCTTCCTGCAGAAACTGAGTATATTCCTTTCTGGAATACCATCGCGCTTTCCAATCTTGAATAACACCAAGTCTGAAACCATAAGGATGAACTTTTTGTCCCACTTTACTCCTCCTCAGCCACAAAAACAGTAATGTGACTCGACCGTTTCAAAATAGGACTCATTCGACCTCGAGATTGAGGTCGAAATCTTTTTAGAGTATGTCCTTGGTCCGCTGAAATAGAAACTATTTTCAGTTCAGAAGGATTCATCTGAAAATTATTTTCGGCATTAGCTGCAGCTGATTTGATAACTTTAGCCACAGCTCGAGCTATCGGGGTTCGCAAGAATCTTAAAATAGCCAAGGCTTCATCAACTTTCTTGCCCCGAACCAAGTCAACCACCAAACGGGCTTTTTGCGGTGAAATGCCAATATCTTTAGCTTCTGCTCGTATTTTCATTGCCTTTACAAATTACAAATTTGCTTTATGTTTTCGCTTGGACAGTTACCTGGGCTTTAGTAAGATGTCCCCTGAAAACTCGGGTTGGCGAAAACTCCCCCAATTTATGCCCAACCATATTCTCAGTAATAAAAATAGGCACGTGCCTTCTGCCATCATGCACTCCAATAGTAAGACCTATCATTTGAGGCAGAATCATAGAAGCTCGCGACCAAGTTTTTATTACAGTTTTTTATCCAGATTGTTTAACCGCTTCTATCTTCTTAAGCAACTTCGTATCACAATAAGGTCCTTTTTTGGATGAACGTGCCATTTTCTATTGCCCCCTAACTTACTTTCTCCGCTTAACAATTAATTTGTCTGATTCTTTACGACGGCGTGTTTTGTAGCCCAAGGCTGGCTTCCCCCAAGGAGTTTTGGGTGCCATCCCTCGAGGGGCTCTCCCCTCACCACCCCCATGAGGATGGTCTCTAGGATTCATGGCTGAACCTCGCACTGAAGGACGTAAGCCCAACCATCGGGTCCGCCCAGCTTTTCCTAATTTTATGTTTTGATGGTCCAAATTACCCACTTGACCAATAGTTGCCAAACAGTCGCCCAAAATACGCCGCAACTCACCTGATGGCAAACGGACAAGACAATATTTCTCTTCCTTGCCCATGAGCTGGGCAGCAGTTCCAGCGCCACGGACTAATTGCCCTCCTTTCCCTGGCTTAAGTTCAATATTATGGATCGAGGTACCGGCAGGGATTACCCGCAGGGGCAAGGCATTACCTGGTTTTATCTCTGCGTCTTCAGCCGTCTTTATAATCCCACCAACCTTAAGACCAAGGGGAGCAAGGATATACCTTTTTTCGCCGTCAATATAATGAATAAGAGCAATGTTGGCAGAGCGGTTAGGGTCATACTCAATAGCTGCCACTTTACCCGGAATACCAATTTTGTCTCTCTTAAAATCAATAATCCGAAACTTGCGCTTAGCACCACCACCTCGATGGCGCACGGTTACTCTGCCCTGTTTGTTCCGTCCTGCCTTTTTGACAAGCGGCAATAACAAGGATTTTTCGGGGATTACTTTAGTTATCTCATTAAAAGTAACCCCGGCCATACCTCGTCTTCCGGGCGATGTTGGGCCATAAGTTTTCAGTGCCAAATTACTTCCTTCCCCTTATTTATGTTTCCTCTGCCACCGAGTTAGCCTCAAAAGCTTGCGGTGTTTATGTTTTGCCATTTTTTTTCGCCGCTTCTTAATAACTGAACCCAAAGCCTTCTCCTTAAGACTCAGACACCTTCAAAGAATTGGATTTTATGCCCTGCCTCTAAGGTAACCATCGCCTTTTTCTGGGCAGGAGCAACCACCAGTCGCCTCCCCACCCGGCGCCTTTTACCTGGAACAGTCACGATATTGACCTTCATTACCTTCACTTTAAAAGCCATCTCTACAGCTTCCTTAATCTGTGGTTTGGTAGCCCCCTTAGCCACCTCAAAAGCATACCTGCTCTGTGCTTGAAGAAGTGTATTCTTTTCAGTAATCAGGGGGCGTCTTAATACTTCATAAGTATGCATCTTTAACTCGTCCGTAAATATTTTTCTTTGCTTTGGTTCTCTCTAATTTCATCTTAATAAAACCTGCATTAAGCAACGGTGACAGTTTCTTTAGCCTGTCTTTGTCCCCATAACTTTTCCCCTTTAGCTACGGCACCTGTAGTTAGTATTAAAGTCCCGTAAGAAAGCAAGTCAGCAATATTGAGCTGCGTCACCGGCAATGCCTTAATATTCGGCAAATTGCGCACCGATCTAATCAAATTAGGCTCAGCTTCAGCTACACCAATTAAAGCTGAAGAATCAACTTCCATCGCCACCAAAAAGTCAGCCATTTTTTTAGTCTTCGGCTCCTTAAATTTCAATTTATCCACAACTTTTAATTTTCCTTCCCTGATTTTATCTGAAAGAACACACCTCAAAGCGAGCTGACGCATTTTTTTAGGCATAGCTTGCGTGTAGTCTCTGGGGTGTGGACCAAAAACCACCCCTCCACCTCTCAAAATGGGTGATCGTCTATCGCCCCGTCGTGCTAATCCGGTATGCTTCTGGCGGAATAGTTTCCGCCCACTCCCTTGGACTTCACTTCGTGTCTTAGTATCAGCCGCCCCCAAGCGCTGGTTCGCTAACTGTCTTACCAATGCTTGGTGAACTACCGATTCGTTAAAAGAGAGACCAAAAATGTCATCTCTTAGCTCTATTTTACTAACCGCTTCCCCTTTAGTATTGTAAACAGGAACCTCCATTTTAGTTACCTCTTTTTTACCTTAGCTTTTCTAATAAATAGTATGTTGCCTAAGGTGCCAGGTATTCCCCCTTTGACCAGGAGTAGATTGCGCAGCGGTTGAACTTCGATCACTTCCAAATTGCGTACTGTTACTCTGGAATTACCCATGTGACCAGCCATGCTAAGTCCTTTGAGGACACGACCTGGGGAAGTAGTAGAACCAATGGAGCCAGGAGCACGATGCCGGTCTGATTGACCATGGGTTTTAGGGCCACCAGCAAAGTGGTGCCGCTTTACCACACCAGCAAAGCCTCTCCCTTTAGACAATCCGATGATGTCCACAAGGTCACCAGGTTTGAATAGAGTAACATCGAGTTTCTGCCCTACTTCAACAGGAACACCTACTGTTATCTTAAACTCTCTTAGGTACTTAAGCGGTTCTAAATTCTTAAGATGACCTTTTTCAGGTGAATTAAGACGCTTGGCTTCACCAAAACCAAGCTGAACAGCGTCGTAACCATCTTTGGCTTTAGTCTTTACTTGAGTGACAAAACAAGGACCAGC
>CAZJMM010000024.1:0-12568 GCA_964547155.1 uncultured Dehalococcoidaceae bacterium
AAGGCTTTGGAGAGACGTCTCCAGCCGGTATTTATTAGTGAACCCGGTGTTGAAGCCACTATAGAAATGCTACATGGGCTTCGTCCTCGTTATGAGGCTCACCACAAGATTAAAATTGACGATTCTGCCTTGGTAGCGGCAGCCAAACTGAGTCAACGCTATATCTCAGACAGGTTCCTGCCTGACAAAGCTATTGACCTCATTGACGAAGCTGCCAGTAAATTAAGAATTGACATGGAGAGTGCTCCATCTGAGGTCAAGACTTTACAGCAAGAAAAGCAACGTTTACTTAATGAAGAGGAATCGGCGTCTCAGCGTCAGGATTACCAAAAGGCGGCTGAACTTAAAGCCGAAAGGTTACGTTTAGAGTCAGAATTGGAAAAGGCAGAAGCTCGGTGGCGTAAGGAAAAAAAGATAGACAGCGTTGTGGATGAGGAAGATATTGCTGAGCTTATATCTAAGTGGACTGGCATCCCCGTATCCAGAATGCTGGAGGGCGAAGCTGAGAAGCTTCTTCATATGGAAGAGCGACTTCATCAGCGTATTGTTAATCAGGATGAAGCGGTTTCAGCCGTATCGGAGGCTATCCGGCGAGCTCGAGCTGGGCTTAAAGACCCCAAGCGTCCTATTGGCAGCTTTATTTTCTTAGGACCAACAGGAGTTGGTAAGACAGAGCTGGCTCGAGCTTTAGCCCAATTTCTCTTTGATAATGAAGATGCCATGATCAGGCTTGACATGTCGGAGTATATGGAGAAACACACAGTCTCCCGCCTTATTGGTGCCCCTCCCGGCTATATAGGTTATGAAGAGGGTGGACAGCTAACAGAAGCAGTGCGCCGTCGCCCCTTCCGGGTAATCCTATTCGATGAGATTGAAAAAGCGCACCCCGATGTATTTAATATCTTGCTTCAGATACTGGAAGATGGCAGGCTTACTGATGGGCATGGAAGAACAGTAGATTTTAAGAATTCTGTAGTAATAATGACCAGTAATCTGGGTACTGAAGAATTCCGACGTCAGGCTATCGGTTTTTCACGTCAGGAAAAGGCTGAACAGCAGCGGCTAAAGACTGCAATAGATACAGCCCTAAAACAGACCTTTCGCCCGGAGTTCTTGAACAGGATAGATGATATCATTATTTTCCAGCCTCTTGCTGAGGAGCATCTAAAGAGAATTGTTGACTTATTAGTAGCTGAGGTTGAAAGTCGAATCGCTGACCGTCAGCTTAAGTTGGAATTAAAAGAAGAAGCTAAAGCCTGGTTGCTTAAGGAAGGCTTTGACCCAGTTTATGGTGCCCGTCCTTTGCGTCGAGCGATTCAGCGATATCTAGAGAATCCTCTCTCAGCTCGAATATTACATGGCGATTTCACGGAAGGCGACACTATAGTAGTTGGTAAGGAGGGTGAGGGTTTGACTTTTGCCAAGAAAGAAATTGCGGGAGTCGCGAGTAAAAAGTGACAGAACCCCAAGAAACTGCAGCAGTAGGGAAGAAAAAGTTAGCTAAGAAAGATTATATTATTGGTGGTTTATCTTTAGCAATTACCGTATTGGCTTGTTTAGCCGTCGTTTATTACTGGGAGTACGTTACCCGCCTCGGTCACTATGGTTATGTTGGCGTTTTTATCATCAGTATTTTCGCTGGTGGTACCGTCCTTGTTCCCATCCCTGGTATTTTAGTCGTTTTCACTTTAGGTTCAATATTGAACCCGGCTATAGTTGGCGCCTTAGCTGGTTTGGGTGAAGCTATAGGGAGTATGGGGGTTTATTTTACTGGATATGGTGGTCGCTGGATTTTTCAAAACGCTAATCATGGGCTTTACACACGCCTCTCAGGTTGGCTCCAGCACCATGGGTCTAAGGCTGTTTTCATTAACTCGGCTATTTTTAACCCCCTTTTTTATCCTTTCACGGCTATAGCCGGTATGCTCCGTTTTGGTGTGTTTAAATTCTTCTTGTTATGCTGGGCTGGCAAGACTGTCAAAGATATGGTAGTTGCCTATTTAGGATATTTTGGTTTGCGTTCAATCTTACGCTGGCTTGGTTTACCTGTTTAAGACGGCAGTACAGCACATTTTATCGATGCTAGTTCAAGAAGCCATTGTTGAGTTTTTCTTTGCTTTTTGCTAAAGTTACGTTAAGTGGGGCTGTAGCTCAATTGGGAGAGCGTTTGACTGGCAGTCAAAAGGTAGTGGGTTCGAATCCCATCAGCTCCACCACTGTTTACAATTCGGGGAACTAGTACTTCCTCAGTTATTCCTGTGATTACCACAATAGCAAAAATTCAGGTTATGTGTCACATCATTTTACCCGGAAGCCATAGAGCTAATTGAGGGAACGCCATAACTATAATCAGGACCAGAAGCTGCAAAGCAATGAAGGGAGGGACTGAGCGCCAGATGTCCTCGGTAGATATTCCCGGAGGGGCGACCCCTTTCATCAAGAACAAAGACCAGCCAAAGGGAGGCGTTAAGTAAGCTATTTGCATGTTAACGAGAAAGACTATGCTAAACCATATGGGGTCGAAGCCCAGCAAAATGACTACGGGCATGAATATGGGGGCGCAGATAGTTACGATAGCATAATCATCCATGAAACAGCCAAAGATGAGTAGGATGATTTGCATACCTATGAGGATGAACCACCGGTTAATCCCCAGTTGGCTTACCAGATTCATTACCATTTCCTGAGCGCCACCGCTGGTATAGACCTGACCGAAAAGGGTGGCAGCGACCAATATCCACAAAGCCATGCCGCTAATTTTTATGGTCTCCAGGCATGAAGTTTTAAGCATTTTCCAACTGAACCGGCGATAGATAAAACAGCTGAGCAAGGCTCCAAAAGCCCCCACACCAGCCGCTTCTGAGGGGGTAGCCATCCCGGTAAAGATTGACCCCAGAACGGCGATGACCAAGAGTACAGGAATAATTACTTCCCTCAATGATGTCACTCTCATCTTCCAAGTGATAGCCTCGGCTATGCGTGGGGCTAACTGTGGCTGAAGGCGACATCTAATAGCTACGTAGAGTATGTACGCACCGGCAAGGGTAAACCCTGGGATAGCACCGGCAAAGAAAATTTTCCCTATGGATAGCCGGCTAATATAGGCAAAAATTATCATGATGATACTGGGGGGCAGAATGTCCCCAGCCCCTCCCGCCATTACAGTCCCCAATGCCAGTTGTTTGTTGTATCCCCGCTTAAGCATCGCTGGTACTGCTATCAGCCCCATTGTTAGGAGGCCGGGACCAAACCCAGTGCACATGTCGAGAGCAACACATACCACCAATGAGACTATTGCCAAGCTGCCCTTCAAGCCTGACAGCCAGTAACTCAGTGCCTGAAATAGGCGGTCAGATATGCCGGAATGGATTAAGAAGTTTCCCATCAGCAAAAACATGGGGATTGCTATCAGGGTGGTGTCTGTTATTTCCTTATAAGTGGTGCTGGCTACCATGAACAGACCGTTAGTGCCCGATAACAAAAAGGTAACAACAACGCTGATGACACCAATGGCAAGAAAGACGTGAACTCCCAGCGCTAGGAGCAACATAAGACCGCCAAATAAGATAAGAGTAATTAATTCAGTACTCATGTATGCCTCGCCATAATGACAGCTATTCTATCACGCCGTCATTATGTTTCTCGGTCGCTATCTGCATCTTTCTTGAAGAATGCGGATATCCCTTCAAGCAGGAACAGAACAGCTACCACCGGTATAAACGCTTTGATGACGTAAAGGGGTATTTTAGGAGTTCCCTGGGAGAGTTCCATGTTAATTATTGAGTTACCAGCCATCCAGCCTGACTGCCAGATAAGCACAACCAAGAAAATGAGTAAAGCTGCCAGGTTAACCAGTCGGGCGTAAAACTTCATCCTTGTGGGGAAACGGTTGTAGAGTACCTCAATGCTAATATGCATCCTCTTCAGCAGGGCGTACACCCCGGCAAAGAGTATAAAGACTCCAAAAACCTGCCTGCTTATCGGGAAGGCCCATATAAAAGGAATGTTAAAGACATACCTGGTGATAACATTGATGACAATTATTAGCATTAAGACTATGGATAGCAGGCTAACAATTCCCCCTGCCTTTTCGCTGAAGGTATCAATGGCTTTGAATACAATCCTTAATTTCTCGCCCATTTGTAGGATCCTTTATCCAATACATAAACGTGATTTTATCACATTCACACAATGACCCTTCTTATGCCAGAAACAACACTGCTTAGCACTATCCCCGGGCATTACAAGCTATTCACACTCCCCAGTGGCACTCTTAGGGGATGTGCACCGGAATCTATTCTGCTTCCTGTCTTAAGCCTTTGAATATTAACAAGTCGGTAATAGCTGGCTCTATTTTATTCCTCGCCATTCCTTTAGTAACTGGACTGCTGTGGCAGCTGCAGGACTCCGAGTGGCAACTTCATCCCATAACTTATAAGCAACCTCTTCATGCAGTTTGATGAGTTCGTCATCCATCCAGACCTCGGTAAATTTCCCCTGCTTTACCAGGTCATAGCATTTCTCCATGTCTTTTTCATAGGCGGCGAGGCAGGCATACCAGTAATCCTCAGCAGCGCCGGCAAGATCCTCTTTAATGTCGGCAGGCAGGCTGTTCCACAAACCCTGATTGACTAATATATGCCCGATACATTGGTCGTTCTCTTCACCGTGAATCCAGTAGGGTGCCACCTCATTCCAGCTGAGTCCGGTTACACAACTGACATCCCAAATGGCAGCTTCCACAGTGCCCAGCTTCAATGCCATGTAACCCTCGTCCCCAGGGATATCAACCCCATTGGCTCCACAACGGTTTTCCCACTCCATCCACATTCCGTCAGTCCTTATTTTCAATCCCGTAAAATCTTTCACCGTTTTGATAGGCTTGGTGGCTACCATGAAGGGAACCGGACCATATGTATGGATATCAAGGTAATAGACTCCCTGTGTAGCATATTCCTCACGAAGCAGGTCTACGAAGCCACTTTCGAAGAAGAATTTACGAACAGCGTTTCCCTGACCTTCAAATGTTTTCTCCTCCGGGATTCTATATCCATAGGGCAAGCTAAACTCGACATCGCCTACGGGGATTACCCCACCCCAGAGGTTGCCAGCACCATGCCCCATATCCAGAGTACCTTTCTTTACCGCCTCTGCCACCTCAAACATGCCCACTATTTCTGGGGCGCCGAAATATGAAATCTTGAGTTGACCATCGCTTCTCTTTGCAGCAGCTTCAGAGAATGCCTTAAGCGTTTCCATAGATAGGTCGCCACGAGGCCAGGCAGACTGTATTTTTAGTTCATACACCTTTGCCGGTGCCGGTTGGGCACAACCACCAAAAATCAAAGCACCTGCCAAAACAATTAACAATGAGATTAAAAACAATTTCTTCACTTTTTTGTTCCTCCATATCGCAAAATATTGTTCCTCCATGCTACGAGATGGTTGTAGTCAACTGTATGCTAATAGATCACTCCATCTATCACCCCCTATTTAGGGTTACCCCCGACTATTTTTCGTCATCCTTCAGCCTTTACTGAATCAGCCTTGTAATTTTCTCATTAGATAACCACTAATCGTGCAGTTTGTCAATACCCGATTTAAGTTATTTCAGTTACTGCTATTTAACCAGTTCCTTCACAAGTTCGCTAAATATCTTATTATGAAGGTCAGCATCCTCGGCTTTGGTTGTCGGGGAGATAAGTACCATACTGTGGAACGGCGTGAGCAGGATGCCACGGTTAGCCATATAGACATGAACCAAGGCATCCAGGTCATCGTCAAACGCTTCCTCAGACTCGAGGCCGTTCTTGGGCGGGACTGGGCAGAAACGGTACTCAGCCCGGCAGCCAAGGCGATTAACATGCCATGGCAGGCTGTTAGCCTTTATTATCTCAGCCACGCCATCAGCCAGCCGCTTGGCGATAGGAATCATTCGGTCGTAAGCTTCCTGGGTTAGGACGTGTTCCAACGTCGCCCTGATTGCTGCTGCCTGGATGATGCTGCCTGCTAGCGTACCGCCAACCCCCAAACCGAAGCATCGCTCACCCGTATCAAGCTTGTCAGCGACCTCCTTAGCCAAACCTAGAGCCGCTACAGGTAAACCGCTGGCAATTGCTTTTCCAACAGTGAAAAAGTCTGGCTTCAAATTCCAGATGCGGGTAAGCCCACCTGGACCAGCGGAGATGGTATGCGTTTCGTCAATAATAAGGAGGGTGCCAAAGCGGAGCGTAATCTCACGTAATGCCTCATGATAGCCTGGCTCAGGAAAGATGATACCGGCGTTGGTCATTGCCGGTTCACACAGCACACAGGCAACATCTTGGGGAGACAATGCCTTCTCTAAAGCATCAAGGTCATTGAATTGTATCACCCGTGATGCTGGGTTAGGCACAGGTCCCACGACATTCCTTCTCTGTGTCTTATAGGGACCGTCTTTAACGCTTACCAGCGCCTCATCCACGCTACCATGGTAGCAACCATCAAACACAAGAGTCAGATTCCGTCCCGTAGCCCGACGTGCCATTCTGATAGCAAATCTGTCAGCATCCGTAGCTGTGGCATATATCTGCCAGTAAGGCAGCCCGAAACGCCGTGACAATTCCTCTCCGACCCAAATGGAGTCTTCCGAAGGAAGCATACAAGTCATTCCTTTGTTGGCTTGTCTGACAATAGCATCAATGGCAGCTTTTGGTGAGTGGCCAGTCAGCGCTCCAGAATCACCCAGACACAGGTCTACGTAGGTATGCCCGTCGACATCAGTCAAGCGGGCACCCTTAGCCTCACTAACGAAGACAGGGAAAGCCCCCGGCCATTCAGTCATCCAGCTCATGGGGACACCCCTGAAAAGTGAGCCCTTAGCCCTCTCGAACAGTGCCCTTGATTTTGGACGCTCGGCAATATAGCGTTTTTCTTCACGCTCTATCAGCGCCTTAATTCTTGAGCGGTCAATCGTTGGCATGACACTTATCCTATTTATTTCATTATTGCAAAATGTAACATATCTGTGCGCAATTTAGCGTCAAAATCGTAAATTGTCAATGTGTTGTTATATTTATTTAGGAAAATCGTATATTTATGGGTTATGTGGTTGAATATATATGCAATTCTACCACTGCTTGTCAAGTTGATGCGGTAGAGATTGTTTGCCAATCCCTAAGCATTATTACCTCTCTCACGCCAAAGAAAGGAGGAGTGCATGGGGAATTTGCGTGTCATTACGTTTTTCCCTTATTATGGCTAAATAATCAATATAGTGTCAGTGATAAGTTATACTTGATATTGGTAGTAACGCTGACCAAAAATTGAAGTAGGAGGTGAATAATGCTTGAGGAATATAGTCTTGAAGGAAAGGTGGCTATTGTAACCGGGGCAGGAAGGGGTATTGGCAAAGCTATTGCCCTGACTCTTGCTGAGGCTGGAGCCGATATTACCGTAGCCGCGCGTACCTTGGAGCAGATAGAGCGTACTGCTGAGGAAATCCGCAAACTAGGTCGAAGAACGCTGGCGGTACCAACAGACGTGACCAAGAGAGACCAAGTGACAAGTGTAGTTGAACAAACTGTTTCACGGTTCGGCAAGATTGATATTCTGGTCAATAATGCCGGTGTGCCTATTCTCAAACCTATTTCTTTTGTTCCAGGGATGAAGCTTGAGGGATGGCAGACAGCGGATAGGTGGGATACTCCGCTCACTGAGGAGGAATGGCACCTTGTTCTCAACACCAACTTAACTAGCGCCTTTCTCTTCGCCCAAGCAGTCGGCCCCCATATGCTCAGGCAGAAGAAGGGTAAAATTATCAATACCAGCTCCAACAGCGCTGATTTAGCTCCACCCTATTTTTCGGCATATTGTGTCAGTAAAGCCGGGCTGAGCATGTTCACTCGGTGCCTGGCTACAGAGTGGGCTCCGTATAACATTTGCGTCAATGCCGTTGGTCCGGGGAGTGTGCTTACCGAATTGAGTGCGCCAGTGCTTAATGACCCTGAAAGGAGGGAGTTTATACTAAGAGCCATCCCCATGGGTCGGATGGGTGAAACGCGGGAGGTTGCGCTCCTTGTGGTCTATCTTGCTTCAGAAGCTTCCAACTGGGTGACAGGGCAAACCTTCTATATGGACGGTGGTCAATTATCACGCGGTAATGGCTTCTAATCTTATATCTGTGCTGGGGGGCTAAGTAACCAAGAACGGCAGGACCCCACGGGTCCGGCTTTTCCGCCCTTGGCTGAGAAATTCTATAGATTAGTTTATCTTAGGCTTAAGGATGGATATACTCTCAAAGATGTGTCTTCCCGCGATACTGCCTGGCATATAGAAATTGGATTTGGCTACGGTACTGTGAATCATGACTGGGGAATGTATGTAATGGTAAGCAGCAGCAACTTAGCCTGCTAACCGGGCGTATTTTTGTCTCAGCTTAGGTTTTTCTATCTTACCAGTGGGATTTCGGGGTACCTTGTCAAATATGATGCGCCTGGGGCGCTTGTACCGGGGCAAATTCTGTTCGCAGAACTGATTTATCTCTTCTTCAGTCAGGGTCTCACCTGGCTTGGGATCAATTACCGCAGCAGCTATCTCACCTAGCCTTTCGTCTGGAATTCCAATTACACCCACGTCATAAATCTTTGGATGACTGTGCAGCACGCTTTCCACTTCCACAGGATAGATATTCTCTCCGCCGCTGATGACTACATCCTTCTTTCTATCAACAACGTAGATAAATCCCTCATCATCCATCCTAGCCATATCGCCAGTATATAGCCAGCCATCCTTGATAGTTTCTGCCGTTTTTTCCGGGTTCTTGTAGTATTCCTTCATAACCCCGTTGCCCTTGACAACTAGTTCGCCAACCTCTCCTTGAGCCACGTCTTCACCCTTCTCATTTACAATTTGTGCCTCCCAGTTAAGACTAGCCTTTCCAATAGCACCTACTTTGTGTTCATTTTCCATACCAAGGTGAACGCATCCTGGTCCTGTAGCCTCACCAAGCCCATAATCAGTGTCATACTGCATATTCGGGAAATATTGTTTCCAACGCTTGATTAGACTGGCAGGGACAGGTTGCGCTCCTGAGTGCATTAGATGCCAGCAGCTCAAATCATAATCCTCCTTCTTTAGCTCTCCCCTGTCCAGCGCTGTGAGAATATCCTGTATCCATGGCACCAGCACCATAGCTATTGTTGCCCTCTCCTTATGGACGGCTTCAAATATATTTTGAGGAGTTATTCTCTCACATAGCAATGTAGCTCGCCCACCTACAATTAAACTACCAAACCAGTGCATTTTGCCACCAGTATGATACAAGGGTTGAAGCAGGAGGAAATTATCGCTATGCCTTACACAGTGATTATGGTTCTCAGTTATCGCGGCACACTCCATATTCTTGTGGGTGAGCAATATCGGTTTGGGTGCTCCAGTGGTGCCTGAAGTGAAGTAGAGCCCGCACTCATCCTCATCTCTTAAACCTACCTCTACTGGCTTTGGCGAGGATTTGTTTATTATCATCTCAAAGTTCTCCATGCCTTCAGGTACAGGTTGCCCAACCAGGATATAATGTTTGATTGTAGATAGCTGGGAGTGGGCAGCCTCTACTCGGTCAATGAATTCCTCACCTAAAATCATCGCCTCGGCTTCAGCAATATCAGCACAGTATTTAAAATCCTGACTGGTAAACCTAAAGTTAAGGGGGACTGCCCATGCCCCGGTTCTAATGATGCCAAAGTATGCCTCAAGCCAGCTAATGGAGTTCATCATCCAATGGATTACTTTATTACCTTTTTTAATCCCTTGGTCGATAAGGGCATTGGCTATCCTATTTACCCTTTCATCAAACTCCTTCCAGGTGATTTCTTTTCTTAGTCCCTGGCTGGGTTTTAGTTCAATAAGCGCAGTATCATTGGCATACATTCTGGCATTTCTGGCTAACATCTCCGCTATGGTCATTTATCAACTTGCCTCCTGCACCAATGGTCTGACCGATAGCTCCAACAATAATCAATCCCCTTTTCCACTAGGCTTGCTCGTTTATTTTAACCCATTTCTCCTATGCCATGTACAATCGCTTTAATTTTTTCCATTTTTGGTTACTATATTTATAGGCGGCCAGTCAATTTGTCTAGCCCCAGCTCAATCAACGTCTGCCGGTGGGGTTTACCAGTCTTAATATCCCAACCCATAGCCTTAAAGTAACCTCTCTTCAAGGCAGCAAAATCAATCTCAACCCCAGCCGATGGTCCCACCGATAGCGGCACCGCAAACCTTTTCGGCAGCTTGAATTCTTCTGGTAACAAACCTTCACGAGCATTGAAAGCCTGCCTTAAAGTCAGAATCCGGCGTCCTGCCTTTAATCCCTCTTTCCAGCCAAAATCCCATCCTGTCACCGGCCCAATCAACTCGGCAACCGGAACGGCAAAAGCTATCGTATATAAAGCGCAGAGCCCAGCGGAACTGAGCAACTGATAATAGGCATTGCCAGTGGCATACATCGGCCCTTTTTTGTCATAATCACCATAAACAGCCAGCCCTGGTGGCTGTAACAATGGGTCTGAGCCTAGAGGAATACCCTGCTCCAGCATGCCAGTACCCTCATTTTCCATATGCCCAGATGGCTGAGGGTCCGTCATATAGTTAGTACCCTTGCAGGGAATATTTCGTGGGTCATGGTAAGGTATTCTATGACCGTGCACATGCATGGCATATTTCTCAGCCCCTTTGCCTATACGTTCGGCGGCTTTTTCGACGCCATCAGCCAACACCACACCGAAACCTTCCCGCTTAGCTATCTTCTCAGCCAAAGCCACTACCGCTTTCGAATTGCCCCAGGTAAGCTCAATACCCCTGGTATCTTTCTTGCCGATCAGGCCATTTTCATAGCATTCCATGGCAAAAGCAATTACATTACCTACAGCCATGGTATCCAGTCCGTGTAAGTTGCATATCTCGTTAGCCCTGATTACCGATTCGACACTATCATTCAGACAAAGGGTACCGAGGGCAGCTAGTGTTTCATACTCCGGCCGGTGCACCTCACCCTTGGTAGCAAATGGCCCCTCTTTTACCTGAATAATAGCGCCACACCTTACTGGACAGGCATAACACCCATAACTGTCCAGTTTATATTTATCCATGTTGGCGGCATCTAGGTTGGTGGCAGTCGGCATCGACCCGGTACCGGTAGTATTCCAGTTTTTGGTAGGGCAATCGCCAATGGATAACAAAAAACTGGTACCGCCTCCAGTCCCAGCTGCGGTCAGACCTTGCTGGAACTTGCTATTCTTTAACTTCTTACTATAATCTTCCCTTGCCGACTTAAATTTTACTGGCTCAGCTACTGATATTTTCTTTTTATCGCCCCTTACCACCAACGCCTTCAACCGTTTGGAGCCCATAACGGCACCCACACCCGAGCGAGCGGCTATTCTTCCTCTATCATTCACTATTCCTGCTATCAGGGAACAGGCTTCACCCGCTGGCCCAATGCAAGCCACCCTCGCCTGCGGCTTACCCAGCTCCTTTTGAAGTATGTCATCAGTTTCATTTGTATCTTTGCCCCATAGATGCGAGGCATCTCTAATCTCGGCTTTACCTCCCGAGAGTAACAGATAAACTGGTTTCGGGGACACACCCGAGATAAAAACGCCGTCATAGCCAGCCCATTTTAATCCGGGACCCCAGAAGCCACCCGAATTTGCCTCAGCCCAGGCGCCGGTCAGGGGAGACTTGGTGACTACCATGTACCTGCCGCTGCCCGGTGTTGGGGTGGCAGTCAGAGGACCAGTAACAAAGCCCAAGATATTTTTCGGTCCCAGTGGGTCTACCTTGGGTTTCATGCGCTCATAGAGAATCCTGATACCCAGACCGGTACCACCAATGAAATCACGATAAAGGCTTTCTGGTGGCGATTCCTGCTTCACTTTCCCTGTTGTCAGGTCAACAAACAATATCTTACCTGTATAACAACTTAGCATAGCGGCCTCCTTCCAGTTAGGAATTTAAATTCAATATTCTTTACAAATACTCAGTAAAATATCAGTTGCTTTTTCTAGATACTCTTTCGTTATGATTAAAGGCGGCATAAAACGCAACACAGTCCCATAACGCCCACAAGGGACCATTATCACGCCACGATTAAGAAGTTCGGATAGAATCTTTCTCATCACACTTCCATCAATGGGTTCCTTGGTTTTTTTGTCTTTAACCAACTCAACGCCAATGAATAAACCTCTGCCGCGGACATCACCGATGATTCTGGAGTTATTTGCGCCTTCCTGGAGCCTGGCTTTTGTCTCTTTGCCTAACTGAGCTGCCCTGCCTATCAAATCGTAGTTCTTGTCGGTTAAGATATCAATGTTGGTCATACAGACTACGGCAGAAAGAGCATTGCCGGCAAAGGTGCCGGGCTGGGAAGCCTCTACCAGTTTATCGGCAAAATCGGCTCTAAAGGTAAGGCCAGCCATGGGAAGGTCGCCACCCATACCCTTGCCCCATGTCAGCATATCAGGCACGACATCGCTATGTTCAATAGACCACATTTTGCCGCTGCGTCCTGCTCCTGCCTGAACCTCATCAG
>CAZJMM010000025.1:0-12552 GCA_964547155.1 uncultured Dehalococcoidaceae bacterium
CTCTAAATCCCCCCAACCCCCGCAGAACTCCCTAAAATTCTGTGAAAATCACCCTTCCCGTGGTAATCCCCACCCTTGAGATGCCACCCGTGTCCTTTCTTATAATTCATACGTGCTTAATAAATAAGAAAGGAGGTAATGACAAATGACAACCGCTAAGACTCTACTCACAGCCAGACAATTAGCTGAGAAAGCTGGCATTGACCACCGTGTTCTGAGGCGAATCATCCGGAAGCACTTCAAGGGCATTGGCAAGACACAGGTTGAGGGCAAGAGGTCTGAGTACCGCTTCGACCCAAATGACCAGAGCACGAAAGACATACTTGCCAAAGTGAAGGAGCTTAAGCCAAAGGGTCAAGCCAAGGTAGAGAAGCCAAAGAAGATGCCACAAGGCAAGAAGACAACTGCTAAGTTAGCACAGAAAGGGAGGTGATACAGATGTTAAAAGAATTGGTAGCGGGGGTTGGATTTGAACCAACGACCTTCGGGTTATGAGCCCGAATTGCTTTAGCAATAATGCCCCATTGCACATTACAACAGTTTGTGTACAAACTCACACCCCCAAAAATTTTATTCAGAATTCTTAAAATGAAGCCGTATAGGTGAAAAGGGCGCTCAAAGGCTCGGTTTTCAGCTTCAGTGTAGTCAGGGCGCTGGAAGTTAATTTTGGAGTTGTTGGGGGTCTTGACAGCTCTCGAGCGAGAATTTAGTATAGCCACAACAGTCCGTTTAGAAGTTCCTGACAAACAGTAACATTGCTTTCGAGGCAGAGCTAAGGGAGGGGTGCTCTAATGCAATCCAATGCTGTTTTGGTTACTGCCATCACATCGTTCATCGGCTTTCTCCTAAATAGCACGGTGTTGTTTCTTGTCCTATCACGGGGAAGACAAAAATATCACTATCTTTTTGCGGGTTTTCTTTTCATCTGTGCTCTATGGGACCTCGGCATATCTCTGTCCATGATCAGAAATAGTCACGTTAATGAGCTTCCTATCTATGGCTGGGTAATTTTGTTGCCGTGCGTTTTTATGTTTGCCATTATCTACCACTTTACCTGCAGTTATCTCAACCAGCCGAGGAGGAAAAGGACCATTTTTATCTGGGCCGTTTCTACGATTGCCTTTATTCTTGGCGTCTCCGGCCTAGGGGGCAAGATTGTGGGCGTTTACAATTATAGCTGGGGGAACATCTACCGGCCCGACTCTCAACTCCTTACTAGTTTCCTCGTGACAGCCCCCATCAACTACTTTTTTGGCTTGTCTGCACTCTATTTCCTGTTCCGCGCTTACAGGCGGGAAACCTCGCCATTAAGAAAGCGCCATATATCATACATCCTTGTCAGCTTTTCAATAATCCATATAGCCACGTCGAAGATCGCCATACTTTATGGCATTGACAATCGTTATTTGATGCCAACCTGCATGCTTTTCAACGACGTTGCCGCAGCCTTAATTGGCATAGCTATAATAAAGTATCAGCTTTTTGATATCACAGTCATCATAAAGAAGGGAACGATATACTCAGCACTGGTGGCGCTTATCATCTTTCTCTTTAGCTGTTCAGAGCACTTTCTGTCCAAGTACCTCGGGGACATTTTAGGTGAGCAACCGATATATGTTCACCTTATCTCAATAGCAATAGTTGTTGGCGTCCTCATGCCAGTTAGACGAAGGGTAGAGCACGGCATCGAAGGCCTATTTGCTCAGAAAAAGGTCGAGTTCTAACAGCCAAATGAGAGATTAACTTAAGAAGTGCATTAGCGTCTGAGCATTTTTCACTGCATAGGCTTCGACATCGTTGTTGAAGTAAATGTAAATTGTTTCTAAATTTCGCCCCAGATTGCTGATTTCCTTTGCCCAGTCAAAAAGTTCCTCATCGCTATAGCAACTGCTATAAAGACCGATACTGCCATGAAAGCGTACATAAGCAAAATCAGCAGTAGCCACCAGAGGGCAGGTAAAACCAGGCATGTCAAAGACACAGAGACCAGCATTATGCCGCCGCAGAAGGTCGAAAACGCCATCATCAATCCATGATTCATGGCGAAACTCAAACACATGGCGGTACTGCTTAGGTAAGAGAGATAAGAAGGTTTCCAATATTTCGTTATTGCGCTTCATATTAGGCGGCAACTGATACAGAAGCGGTCCCAGCTTTTGTTGTAATAAATTGGCTCTGGCTAAGAAATTCTCCAGAGGCGCTTCAACGTTTCTCAGTCTCTTTATGTGAGTGATAAAGCGGCTTACCTTGACAGCAAAGACAAAATTCATAGGTGTAGACTCCCGCCAGCTAATGAAGGCTTTCTCCGAAGGTAAACGGTAGAAGCTGTTGTTAAGCTCGACAGTGGCAAAATGGTCGGCGTAGAACTTCAGCCACTGGGACTTCGCTAACTCCTCAGGATAGAAAAGCCCTCGCCAGTCTTCATAATGCCAGCCGCTGGTACCAATATAATATTTGACAGCATTTCCCAAACTACTCTACCCCCACTCACTTCCCGTTCAACTGTCCCAGGTCGAACTTCATACCATCACGAGCAGCAATGACAGTAATGCCAATGTCCTCACTCAATTGCTTAGCCAATTCCCATGGTTTGGCTCGCCACATAGTCATGCCAAAATGAGTGAGAATAGCAGCTTTTGGCTTTATTTCCTCAATTATTTGCCGTGCCTCAGGTAAAGAGAGATGGTCAATAGGCAAATCGGTCTTCAGCCTGAGCACATTAATCACTACGAGCTCACCCCGGTAGTACTTGAGTAATTCATCAAAGTATTTGGTATCTACAATCCAGGAAAAGGTATGGCGAGGCGTTTCAAAGACAAAACCGTAGGTCTCCACAGGGTGCTGATGTCTCACCGGCGTCTGAAAGGAGACATCACCCAGAGAATAAGAGCCACCTTCAGTAAGAAGTTGAATATTTTCAGGATAGCTACGCAAATAGCCCAAAATTACCGGGTCATTGTTTAAGGCATCTTCAGGGGTAAAGACGACGCCTCGGCGCTTTCGCCCACTTTCAGTCATGGCTTCAATCATGATGTTGATATCTACAGAATGGTCAAGATGTTTATGAGAAAGGATGATGGCACTCAATTTTGATGGGTCAAGTTTTCTCTTAGCCACCTGCACCAAGCACCCGGGACCAGGGTCAAGGAGTATTTGATTACCTCCCAGGTTCAGCCAGGCACCCCCAGAAGCCAATATCTGGCTGGTGACCATTATCCGTGCACCAGCAGTCCCCAGGAAGGTTATAGTGTCTGAAGCATCATCCATAGGTTGTATCTGTCAGTCGGGCTGTTTCTCAGTATAGCGCGTGGTAAGAGCCGTCGCCTGACCTTTGGCAATCAAACGTCCTCTATTATCAGTGACTTTAAGGTCAACCACTGCCTGTGACTTTCCCCGATAAATTTGTAAAGCTTCACCGGTGAGAACATTACCAACAGGTACCGGGCGAAAAATACTCATGCTGAATTGTACGGCGGCAGCAGGTCCTTCCATATTCACGGCTAAAGCGAAAGCGGAGTCGGCTAAAGAGAAGAACAAGCTGCCGTGAGCAAAACCATGCAAATTGGCGAATTGTGGTTTAACTTCCACTTCCAACTTGGCGTAACCATCATGAGCTTCCAGGAGCTTCATGCCCAGCCCGTGGGCAAAATGCTCCTTCTCAAACAGCTCCTTACCTTTTAGACCAATCTTATCCAATCCTCACCCCCTCTGGTTAATTATTACCCTCGTCTACAGCACAGCCCAAATTCATTATCCAGATAATAGCATCAACAACCGTCATCCTCAACCACGATTTCTGCTAAAATGAATACAGAAATCAAAACTGAGGAAAGACCTTTGGCAAAGCTTGAAGCTGAGATTTCACAACTACTGAGAAAATACCAGGCCATGACCGGGAAATTGCCGACCATCGGCACTGCTGAGTCCGCCACTGGCGGCAGAATAAGTGACAAGATTACCAACATCCCGGGTAGTTCTGATTACTTCCAAGGCTCCATAATTGCCTATAGTAATGAGATAAAAATTAATGTTCTGGGAGTAAAAAAGGAGACTCTTGAGAACTACGGAGCTGTCAGTCACCAGACTGCCAGAGAAATGGCTGAAGGTGGTAGAAATTTACTGAAGGTGGACATATGCATTTCTGACACCGGTATTGCCGGACCTGCTGGTGCTACTCCTGAGAAACCCATCGGACTATTCTATATCGGTTTAGCCAGTGCCCATCATTCCACAAGCAGCGAACACCGCTTTAAAGGAAATCGAGAAAGCAATAAGCGAGACGCTGCTAATGCTGCCCTGACGCTAGTGAAAGAATATCTTCTCGAATTGATGGAGAAAGAGACTCCGAGAAATGTCGAGGAAAAGCATGTGGTCACTTGCTTTCTGGAGCATGACCGCAAAATTCTCATATTAAGGCGAAGCCAACAAGTAGGCACCTATCAAGGGCGTTGGGCTGGTGTGAGTGGTTATCTTGAGACCAGCGATGAAGAGCAAGCATATACTGAGATTGTTGAGGAAACAGGACTGGCTAAGGAAGATGTCCAATTACTGAAAAAAGGTGAAGCTCTGGAAGTTGTTGATGAAAGTTTAAATAGAAAGTGGATAGTGCATCCCTTCCTCTTTCACGTGAAGGCACCACAAAAGATTAAAATAGACTGGGAGCACAAAGAAGCTAAGTGGATTAATGCCTCAGAAATCACTCGCTATCAGACCGTTCCCGGGTTAGCCGAAGCTCTTAACCGGGTGATAGGCAAAATTCAGTAACATCCACGTTGAACATCAAAGCTAAATAGGTTATAATTTAACGAATTCATTAATCCCCAATCCTAAGTCAAAATGCACGAGCTGACCATAACACAAAGCATATTGGACATAGCCCTCGACCAGGCAAAAGCAGCCAAAGCCAGCAAGATTAACAAGATTAATCTGGTTATCGGTGAACTATCAGGATTTGTCAGTGACTGTGTCGAGTTTTACTTCGACTTCTTGAAGAAAGACAGCATCGCTGAAGAGGCGGCGCTCACCTTCGAGTTAGTCCCGGCACAGTTAAAATGTCGTCACTGCCTGAGTATTTTCCACCCCGGGGAACTGTTGTGGATTTGTCCTCATTGCCAGAGCCAGCAAGTAGAAATAGTAGCTGGGCGAGAGCTTTACTTAGAAAGCTTAGAGGTGGAGTGAAAAATAGGACTTTCAATTAATGAGAGTAAAGGTACTAAAAAATATTCTTGAAGCTAATGAAGCCATAGCTTCTAAAAACAAAGAACTCTTTAATAAACACAAAATCTTTTCTATTAACTTCATGTCATCACCCGGGGCTGGTAAGACAAGCCTTATCCTGCAAACAATAAGAAAGCTGAAGGACAAAATAAGAATAGGTGTTATTGAAGGCGATATAGCCTCACGAATAGACGCTAACAAAATAAAAGAAGAAGCAATAAATGTTGTCCAGATAAACACTGGGGGTGGCTGCTCCCTCGACGCCAACATGATTAGTCAAGCCCTTGTCAGCCTGCCGTTGCCAAAGATTGATTTACTTCTCATCGAAAATGTAGGTAACCTGATTTGCCCAGCTCAGTTTGCTCTCGGCGAACACAGGCGAGTAATAGTCTCCAGTCTGCCTGAAGGCGATGATAAACCAGTGAAATATCCCATCATATTTACGGACGCTGATGCCGTGGTGATAAACAAAATAGACCTTCTGCCTTACCTCAACTTCGATTTAGCTGCCTTTCAGAAATCAATTAAGAACTTAAACCCTGAGGTCAAGATTTTTCAGGTCTCCTGCAAGACTGGAGCCGGCATTGATGACTGGTGTTCCTGGGTCTTAGCCGGATTAAAGGGTAACTGACTTCGGGAATAAATAGGAATTATTCTCATAATTTGCTACAATTAATATATGCCACAAGTTAAATTGCTCGAATTAGCCAGGATTAGCGTTTTTGGCGTTGTTCAGGGAGTTGGCTTCCGCCCCTTTGTCTATCAATTGGCAAGTAAGCACAGTCTTAAGGGTTGGGTATGTAACACTTCGGAAGACGTAAAGATTGAAGTGGAGGGAGAAAAGAATGTCTTGGAGCAATTTCTAAAGGAGCTCCAGGAAGAAGCGCCGCCTTTAGCTCATATTGAAAGCATTACCATCACCTTCCATCCGCCAGCAGGTTACAATAACTTTGAAATCCGCCACAGCATTGCTCAAGAAGGTAAATATCAGCTTGTCTCCCCTGATATTACCACCTGCCACGATTGCCTCAAGGAAGTATTCAACCCCAATGACCGGCGGTATCGCTATCCTTTCACCAATTGTACTAACTGTGGTCCCCGTTTTACCATAATCGAGGACATTCCCTATGACCGCCCCAAAACTACCATGCGCTCTTTTCAAATGTGCCCATACTGTCAGAGAGAATACAATGACCCTTTAGACCGCCGTTTCCATGCTCAACCAAATGCCTGCCCGCAGTGTGGTCCCAAACTCTCCTTAATAGACAGCTCGGGAAACCCGGTAAATTGTCAAGACGCTATCACAACCACCTGCCAGTTCCTGAAAGCAGGCAGGATAATAGCCATCAAAGGGTTAGGAGGCTTCCTTTTAGCTTGCGATGCTACGAATGAAGTTGCCGTGAAGACTCTTCGCCAGCGAAAACGCCGCCCATTCAAACCCTTAGCCATAATGGTCTCAAATGTTCAGGAGGCTGAGAAACACTGCTTTATTTCTGAGGAAGAAAAGAGATTGCTCCTCTCCCCTGAAAGCCCCATCGTCCTCCTGCCCTGGAAACATGACTCCCCGGTATCCCCCCTGGTAGCCCCGAACTTGAAGTATCTGGGAGTAATGCTTCCTTACACTCCTCTCCACCACCTCTTACTCAGAGAAACAGGACTACCTCTCGTTATGACCAGCGGCAATCTGAGCGAAGAGCCTATTGCTAAAGACAACGAAGAAGCTTTGAGAAGACTTCATCAAATTGCCGACTATTTCCTCGTTCACAACCGGGATATTTATGCCCGTTATGATGACAGCGTGACTTTAGTAGAAAGAAACATCCCGCAGCTTGTCCGTCGAGCTCGAGGTTATGCCCCGTATCCAGTTCGGCTGCCGTTCAAAGCTAAACAAGTCCTCGCTTGTGGTGCTGAACTGAAGAATACCTTCTGTCTGACCAAGGATGAATATGCCTTCGTAAGTCAGCATATTGGCGATATGGAAAATTTGGAGACTTTAGAACATTTCACAAATACTATCTCTCTCTATAAGAAATTGTTCCGAATTGAGCCCAAAACTATAGCCTGCGACCTCCATCCTGAATACCTGTCCACCAAGTACGCCCAGGAATTGGCGGCTGAGTCTACCGATATTCAACTTGTAACCGTGCAGCATCACCATGCCCACATTGTTAGTTGCCTGATTGACAACAACTTATCGCTGCCAGTTATAGGTGTTGCCTTTGACGGTACAGGTTACGGCTCTGACGGGCATATCTGGGGAGGCGAGTTCCTGGTAGTTGATTGCAGGCATTTTGAACGCCTGGGACATTTGGAATATTTACCTTTGCCCGGAGGCACTATAGCCATAGAAAGACCTTACCGTATTGCCATTGGCTATATAGCAGCTTTGTTGGGTAGAAATGCTCTTAGCCCTGACCTGAGTTTCTTAAAAGACATTGATAATTTGGAAACTGAATTGATTCTGAAACAAATAGAAAAACAGCTCAACTCACCTCTCAACTCAAGTATGGGACGTCTTTTTGATGCTGTTTCGGCACTATTAGGTATCCGGGGCAAAATAGATTATGAAGGTCAAGCAGCTGTTGAGCTGGAGATGGCTGCCTATAATAGTAACACTAAAAACAATACCGAGAGTTACCGCTATTCCATATTAGAAAAGGATGGAGTTAACATCATCCTTCCCAAAGAGACTATCTCTGGTATAATTGAAGACTTAACGAAGGGGGTCACGGTCGGTGATATATCCCTCAAGTTTCACAATACCGTAAGTCAAATAATTAACCAAATGTGTCAGTTGATAAGGAAGAAAACAGGTATTAGTGAGGTGGTCTTAAGCGGCGGTGTTTTTCAAAATCGCCTTCTTCTAAGAAAAACGACTAAGTCCCTTGAGAATGGTGGTTTTACTGTCTTCACCCACAAGCAAGTACCGTGCAACGATGGTGGAATTTCTTTGGGGCAGGCAGCCATCGCCAATTTTGTTTAAGAAGGGAAGATATGTGCTTAGCAGTACCGGTAAAAATTGTGTCCACTGAAGGTACCAATGCCCAAGTGGAAATCGGCGGAATAAGACGCCAGGTCAGCCTCTGGTTAACCCCTGAAGCTAAAGTGGGCGATTATGTATTGCTTCATACTGGCTACGCCATAAATATTATTGATGAAGCGGAAGCCAGTGAAACTTTAAGGCTATTCGAAGAGATGGCAAAACTGGATGAAGTTTATTGACGAATTCCGAAATGCTGAGTTAGGTCAAAAGTTAGTTGCCAAAATCCATCAGTCATCTACCAAGCCCGTGAGACTGATGGAATTTTGTGGAGGGCATACTGTATCTATCTTAAAGCACGGTATCAGGCAGTTGTTACCGCCGACAGTAGAGATGCTTTCTGGTCCAGGTTGCCCTGTATGTGTTACCGCCAACGATGACCTGGATAAAGTGATTGCTTTAGCCAGGCTCCCTAACGCCATCATAACTACCTTCGGCGATATGATGAAAGTCCCGGGAAGCTATTCCAGCCTTCAAGAAGCCAAGGCTGAAGGGGCTAATATCAAAATAGTCTACTCTATCCAGGATGCTCTTAATATCGCCCAGGACAATCCACAAAAGTCGGTTATTTTTGTCGGTATCGGCTTTGAAACTACCGCGCCTACTATTGCTGCTTCTATCTTTGAGGCAGAGCAAAGAGGTATCAAGAATTTTCATATATTGTCCCTATTGAAGTTATGCCCCCCGGTGATGAGAGCTCTTCTCGAGCTCGGTGAAGTCAGGTTAAATGGTATTGTCTGTCCGGGACATGTCAGTGCCATTATTGGTTCCTATCCTTACGAATTTATTCCCAAAGAATATAACATTGCCTGCGTAATTTCTGGTTTTGAGCCTCTCGATATCCTCTTCACCATAGCCATGCTAATCGAACAGGTTGAGAAGGGTAAAACGAAGGTAGAAATAGCTTATCTCCGCGGTGTAAAACCTGAAGGAAACACCCATGCCCTCAAATTGATGGATAAAGTTTTTGAAGTTGGTGATGCTAATTGGCGTGGCATTGGCGTCATCTCCAAAAGCGGGTTGAAAATAAGAAAGGAATATCAACATTTTGACACTGAAAACGTCTTCCCTATAACCACGGCACCAGTCAGGGAACCGAAGGGGTGTCTTTGTGGTGAAATCCTGCGCGGTGTTAAGACACCGCTGGATTGCAAGCTCTTTCGCAAAACCTGCATCCCAGAACACCCTGTTGGCCCATGCATGGTTTCCAGCGAAGGTGCCTGCGCTGCCTATTTTCACTACGGAGCTACTTATGGGTGAGACAATACTCTTAGCTCATGGCAGTGGTGGTAAGCTCAGCCACGACCTCATAGAAAAGAACTTCTTACCCTTATTCAACAATCCGATGCTTAACAAGTTAGACGATTCAGCTGTCTTTGAGCTTAGCGGTCAACTGGCTTTCACTACCGACAGCTACGTAGTCAGCCCCATTTTCTTTCCAGGGGGGGATATCGGAAAATTGGCAGTTTGTGGTACTATTAACGACTTGGCTATGAACGGTGCAAAACCCCTATTCCTAAGCATGTCGCTGATCATAGAAGAAGGCTTATCCTGGAAAGAATTGAAGACCATAGTCGAGTCCATAAGAGATGCCGCTCAAGAAGCTGATGTTAAAATAGTCACCGGAGACACTAAAGTTGTGAATCGAGGGAACGCTGACAAGCTGTTTATTACGAGTTCCGGGTTGGGAGTCATCCCTCCCGGAGTAAACATCTCCGGGTCTAACGCCAGGCGAGGCGACAAAGTCATTATGAGCGGTACAATTGGTGACCACGGCATTGCTGTAATGAGCCAGAGAGAGGGGCTAAAGTTTTCAGTCCCAATAGAAAGTGACTGTTCACCTCTAAATAAACTTGTCGCTGAAATGCTTGAGGTATCATCCCAAATCCATTGTTTGCGTGACCCTACCAGAGGCGGCTTGGCTACTACTCTAAATGAATTTGCCAAACAATCTAAAGTAGGTATTCAGATAGAAGAAGAGAAAATACCAGTTTGTGATGCAGTTAGAGCAGCTTGTGAGCTTTTGGGGTTCGATCCCATATATGTGGCTAACGAGGGTAAGTTGGTAGCAATAGTTGCCCCTGAAGATGCTGAGCGGGTATTGGACAAAATGAAGCAGAACCGATACGGGGCTAATGCTTCGATTATTGGCACGGTGACCGCAGACCCTAAAGGCAAGGTGATAATGAAGACCAGACTTGGGGCATCACGAATTGTTGATATGCTTACCGGAGAACTGTTGCCCCGAATATGCTAGGCAGTCGCCAATAGTTAACCACTTAAGAAGGAGAAACAGATGCCAAAGGTTAAGGTTGGGGAGTACCCAGTAATCTGGCTTCAAGCAGCCGCATGTACCGGGTGCTCTATATCCATTCTCAACTCAGTCAGTCCTACAATCAAGAACATCTTGATTGATGAGGTAGTACCGGGAAAACACATAAACCTAAAATTCCACGCTACCATAATGGCGGGGCAGGGCGAACCGGTGCTTAAAGTGTTAGAAGATACACCCAGAAGCCAAAAGAATGGTTATATTTTAATTGTTGATGGAGCCATTCCCACCGCTGATGATGGTATCTATGGGACATTAGGAGAGAAAGGCAATAGACCTTTACCCATGATGTCTTGGGTTGAATCTTTGTCTAAAGATGCATTAGCTATAATTGCCTTAGGCACTTGCGCCGCCTTTGGAGGGATTGCTGCCGGGAAACCAAATCCCGCTGGCTGTCTTGGCACAGACGCTTTCTTGAAATCCAAAGGCATTAATAAACCTTTGATAAATATTGCCGGCTGCCCCCCTCACCCTGATTGGTTTGTAGGCACTGTGGCTTCAGTACTGCTCTTTGGACTACCCAAACCCGAAGACTTAGATGAGCACAAACGACCCAAACTCTTTTTTGGCTCCCTAATACATGAAAATTGCCCCCGGCGTGCCTTTTTCGACGAAGGTAAATTTGCTCGAAAGTTCGGCGAGTCTGGATGCCTTAACGAACTTGGCTGTAAAGGTCCAGTCACCCACTCCGATTGCCCACTAAGAAAGTGGAATAATGGCGTTAACTGGTGCATAGGCGCTGGTTCTCCATGTATCGGTTGCTGTGAGCCTGGATTTCCTGATTTAGTGTCCCCTATGTACCAGAAATTGACTGGAGAGGACATACCTATGATAGGCAAACCGCAAGGTAAGGAGGTCCAATAATTGACCAAGATTACAATTGACCCGGTAACCAGAATTGAAGGGCACCTGAAAATAGAAGTGGTTGTGGAGAAAGGGGAGGTGAAGGAGGCTAAGAGCTCCGGAATGCTCTTTCGAGGCATAGAAATCATTCTCCAGGGAAGAGACCCCCGCGATGCTCAACGATACACTCAGCGTATCTGTGGTGTCTGCCCAACCGAACACTCCATAGCTGCTACCCTTAATCTTGATAGTGCCTTTGGTATTGCCGACAAGATACCTGATAATGGCAGGATTATCCGCAATTTAATTTTGGGGGCTGCCCACATTGCCGACCACATCCTCCATTTCTATCACTTAGCTGCCTTAGATTATGCGGACGTAACCAAAATTACCAACTATGACGGAAATGACCCAGTTCTTACCTCGGTAAAGCGATTTGCAGAAAGGGGAGAACTAAGCCCCTTCATGCCCCGGTATGAAGGTGACTACCGCCTTTCTGAAAAGACTAACATAGATGCCTTAGCCCACTATATAAAAGCTTTAGAAATGCGACGTAAAGGGCAAGAGATGTTAACCATCTTCGGTGCCAAAATGCCTCATAATATGGCAGTTATCCCTGGTGGTGTTACTGAAACCGTTACTATAGACAAAATCGCTAACTTCTTGTGGCGACTGAACGAGCTAAGGGACTTTATTGATAATACCTATATCCCTGATGTTCTTGCCGTGGCGCAAGCCTATCCTGACTACTTTGAAATCGGCACGGGCTGCTGTAACCTACTCTCCTACGGAAGCTACGACTTAGATGGTAAAAACTCCGACTTGGCTACGCGGCAACGACTCTTCAAACAGGGGACTGTTTCCACTGACCTCAAGCATAGTCCTTTAGATATCAAAAAGATAGCCGAGTATGTTAAGCATTCCTGGTATAGCGACTTGGTTACCGGCAAGCACCCCGAGAGAGGAGAAACAAGACCACAGCCTAAGAAACAAGCCGGATATTCCTGGATAAAAGCCCCCCGGTATGACGGTAAGGTTTATGAAGTCGGTCCTTTAGCCCGAGTCATGGTTACCTACGCCAGCGGTGAACCAACTCTGAAAAGTCTGGTGGATTCAGTTC
>CAZJMM010000026.1:0-12498 GCA_964547155.1 uncultured Dehalococcoidaceae bacterium
GGTTTTCTACGCCCTTTGATAAACGAGAAAAGGCTGAAGTAGCTAAAATCACCAAATTGGAGCAGAGATATGCCAAAAAAGTCGCGAAGAAGAGGAAAATTTAAGAAATTTAAAGTACAAAGTAAACCAACACCGTTAGTGGCTAAAGCGGTTGTCCAGCCCCCCACGCCACAAGCGGTTTTACCTAAACAAGCACCTGCAACTAAGCCTCCGATGACAGTAGCCGACATGGCTACTCGCTATCAATATGTGCTCCCGGAATTGAGACGCATCGCTATTATTGCCGGGGTTATGTTCCTGATCATTGTTATTCTGTCTTTTTTCTTCCGCTAAAACAAAATTCCACAGGTGGTATTGGTGGGTTTAGAGGCAGCCCGTGCTCGACTGATTGAGCACCTGAGTCAGGAAATTAAGGATAAGCGGGTGCTCAAGGTTATGTCTCGTATTCCCCGTGAGTTGTTTATACCCGAGGATTGCTATTATGCTGCCTATGAAGACAGACCTCTACCTATTGGGTTTGGTCAAACTATCTCTCAACCCTTTATTGTAGCTCTCATGACTGAAGCCTTAGGGCTTAAAGGCAATGAAAAAGTCCTGGAACTGGGAACAGGCAGTGGTTACCAAGCGGCAATATTGGCAGAGTTGGCTAAATGGGTAATTACGGTAGAGCGTATTCCCCAGTTAGTCGAGTCAGCGGAGCGAGTCCTGAAAAGATTGGACTATAATAATGTGGAAGTCCATTTAGCTGAAAAAAGCCTGGGCTGGATAGCCGGGGCTCCCTATGATGCTATCATTGTTACCGCTGGTGCTCCGTCTATCCCTCAGGCATTGTTAGACCAATTGAACTTTGGAGGGCGTCTGGTTATCCCTGTCGGCTCACGGTGGCAGCAGGAATTAATGAAAGTCACTAAGTTAAAGAAACGAAATCGAATTGAAAATCTGGGCGGCTGCCGATTTGTTCCCTTAATTGGTGAAGGTGCCTGGGAAGAATAGGTGTTTTTAGTCTAACTCGTAGTGGATTATTCTTTTTCGGGCAGCGTTTAGTTTCACTTTGAAGGAATACCGGGTCCCTCGGCTCCGAAAATCACCGGAAGCAGCGTCCTTTTAAGCGATATCCGACTCAGATAGTTCATGAGATGATTGAGACCTAAAGGGTCTCGAGCAAAAGCGCGACCTGAAGCCAGTACCAGTAGCTGTGGACTAAAGACCACCTTGCCCAGATGGCGCAGGCGCTGGCAGAGGTCAATGTCTTCACCAAAGCCAATCTTGGTATTAAAACCACCAACAGCAGAGAAGGCTTGAGACCTGACGGCGAAGTTAAAGCCACCGAATTGCCACAGTCCGGGCAGAACCTTGGCAAGAGGCATCAGAGCGAGGCTAAACCTTACCGCTAAGCGCACCAAGAGCGGACCATCACGGAAGAGAAAGTGACCAGCCACAGCTACCGCCTCAGGGTTCTGGTGAAAAAGTCGGTCAATGTGCGAAAGCCAATCAATCGGGACGATAGTATCGGCATCAGTACTAGCGATAATGTCACCTTTTGCAGACGCGAAGCCGCTCTGGCGTGCCCAGGCAACCCCACGTCTGGCTTCAGTGATAACCTTTGCTCCGAAGCTGCTGGCTATAGTGACAGTGTCATCGGTGCTGCCGTTGTCAACCACAATAATTTCAAAAACGCCCTGGTAGTCCTGGTGAGTCAGCGCCTCGAGGCAGCTGCCCAAGTACCTTTGTTCATTAAAGGCAGGGATAACGACCGAGATCATTATCAGTCACGCAATTAATTAAAAATTCCAGGTCTTTTTCAGGGATTATATAGAACGAAATCCTGACAGGCCTAATGCCTAGCCGTTTCAGGGGCGATTATTGAAACTCGTTTTTCGATATTGCTGTCAGTACTATGGCGGCTATTCCCAGAAGAGATGAACCAAAGAAGGCAGCTATTGAACCAGCAAGTGCAAGCCCCCACATCTTCCTCTGCACGGCATAGATACCACCCACCAAAGCTAATATGCTAACGAGAGCCAACGGAATAGCTATGGCTACAAGAATCCACCTCAAAAACTCAAGAGGCATTCCAGTTATCTCGGGAATAAAACCGCTGACAATAGCACCTATGATTAGGAAAAGAAAACCGGTCAGACCACAAACTCCGGAGACTATGTCCAGAATCCCTGCCACTGTTGGTTTCCACGTCTTTTGCATTTCTGCCTCCTTTCTGTATTCTACTGCCTAATTACTGTTTCTCTCGGTTTTTTCCAGCGGAGCCACAAGGCGGCAGCCATTATGGCTAAGGCTATTACAGCTACATATATTTCCAGTTGGATGGGGTTCAACAGACCTGATTGGAGCAAAACAACAGCGTAGTTCGTTACGCTATGCAAAAAGGCGACGACTAGGTAGGACTGCCAGCCCCAGCCTCTTGCCAGTCCATAGCCAGCAAGTGCTGTAAGGGAAATATGAAGAGCCACAACAAAGAATCGCTCCCAGAAAGGTGTCAAAGCTAACAAGCCTACGGCTTCTACAGCTTCCCAGCTCCAGCCGGTAGCAAAGACTGTATTATGTGCCCAGACAGCCTCAAAGACCCCGAGACCAGCTCCGGCTGTTGCCCCGATAATGAGTGCCATTTTGGGGGCTATGTTCTTACCTTTGCGATACCGCCAGAAGACTACCGGGACTAACTTTGCCCCTTCCTGAACCAAGCCAGTGAGAAGTATTTGGGGTATGCCAGCCAGGAGAAGCCACTGTATGAGGGTTTCCTGACTACAGAAATGACCTAATGCTTAACCTGACCAGTACTGCAGTGGAATTTGGATAAAGGCAACAGCCGCCCAACCTAAGGCAGCACTGGCGGGCAGGACAGCCCAGAGCCACCATTTTTTAAATAGTGGTGGCCAATAGGTTGCAAGCCAGATTGCGCCAAAGACTACACCGAGACCGATGCCCCACAATAGTCCAAGCCAGGTTATGTTGGGGTAGATGAAACCGGAGAGGAAGAACTTAACCATCTGTTCTAGCACGGCATTCTCCTAAAAGCTATTTCTGCAAGTCACCAGAGTAACATAGCAACCTGTCTTGTTTCAATATGGTAAGAGCGAGGTCATTTGGCAACTTCTCATTTGTCATTGCGAGGAACGAAATGACGAAGCAATCCCAGAAGATTGCCACGCTTCGCTCGCAATGACAGTCATGAATTAGTGAACACCTTTTAAGAGGCTAAACAATCAGCCTGCTACGCTCGTCCTTGATGGGCGGCTGTGTCTCAGGGATTTGCTTTGGTGACCTGGCAGCGAAATCTCCGGTTGGGTGTTGAGCAGGAAATAGGGTCACGGTCTCTATCGCTGGTCAGAATATTAACATTGGGTCCTTGATCCCAAGGATTGCCCCAGCCGAAATCAATTATTATCACTCCAGGTGATACTTCATCAGTTATCTTTGCCTTAATCCTAATCATTCCATTTGGCGACTGGACAGCTACAAGGTCACCGTCCGCAATTTTACGACTTTGAGCGTCCTCGGGATGTAGCCTTAGTAAAGGTTCTGGCTCTAACCTTCGTAACGCGGGTATGTTGCGGAAGCGGGTATGGACATATACCCCTGGTCTTCGGGTCGTGCCTATTAATGGATAACTATCCAAAGAAGCAGTCTCAGCGGCAAACGAGGCGTCCAAATCCTTGAATTCAGGCAGTGGTGGGTAGCCGAAGTCTTTTAACTTTTGCGAATAAATCTCGACCTTCCCTGAAGGAGTTTTAAAGCCATGTTTGAGGTATTTCCGGTATTCTAGCGGCGGTGTAGTATAAATGATTTGTTGTTTCTTCAGGTCGTCCAGGGTAATCCCGCTGGCTTTAAGCCTGTGGTTGATCCATTCCTCGTTGTTAGTCCAGGGATATACTGGATTCAGGCCCATTCTTGTGGCTAGGTCATATTCAATTTCGAATACGGAACGAGACTCACCTATTGGCTCTATCACCTTTGGTCTCAGCGCAACGAAGCCACCTTCAGCACTGGCATAGTCCTGAAAGCTGTACTGCTCGAACTCAGTAGCTTCAGGCAAAATTATGTCCGCCATTTCAGCAGTTGCTGACATGAAAATATCACAGACAACCAGGAATTCGAGTTTCTCTAATGCCTGCTTAGTCTTGGTGCTGTCAGCGTTTATTAATGCTGGGTTGGCATGGTGGACAATCATTGCCCTCGGGTTGAATGGTTCTCCACTGAAAATAGCGTCGACAAAACGTGGAAACGGTACCTCAGGGTACAGGGGGTATTTGTTAGCACTCAATCGCTTTCTCCTCAGGGGGTGGCTGACAAGTCGAGAAAGAGTAGGTTGAGGTAAGAAAACATTACCTCCTTCTACGTCCAGATTGCCAGTAATAGCGCAGAGAATGCCGATAGCCCGCACTGTTTGAATGACATTGGGATACTGGTCGAGACCGTTGCCTGCCCGAATGAGGGCTGGTCTTGTAGTCGCATATGTCCTAGCAACTTCGCAAATGTCGCTCGCCCGAAGCTTGGTAATGTCTTGTGCCCACTCTGGTGTAAACTTCTCCACATGTTCGGCTAACTCTTCGAAGCCTATTGTCCACTGTGTCACAAAATCCTTGTCATATAGTCCTTCCTTGACAATCACACTGAGCATAGCCAGGGCTAAGGCATCGTCTCTGCCTGGTCCAATAGCGAGCCACTTATCGGCGAGATCAGCAAGGCTGGTGTGCCGAGGGTCAATGACGATGAGCTTAGCCCCGCGGCGTTTGGCTTCAGGAATTAGCCGGGTAAATCTGCCGTATGCACCCTCGTGCGACCTGGAGTCTGTTGGATTGGAGCCCCACACCACTACACACTTGGTGTTTCTATAATCCGGCTGAGCCATGCCTCCGTAAACCGTACCGAAACCGATTTCGCGTGGTATATGGCAGATGTGCCCGGGAGCGATGAAATTCGCTGAGCCATAGGCAGCCATAAGCTGGACGAAACCATCCCGCGCTGTCTCGGTTACTGGGGCGCCAGTGCACCGAATCAGGGTTTCGCCACCGTGTTTCTCTCTGATTTCCATGAGTTTCGTCGCCACTATGTCCAAAGCTTCCTCCCACGAGATTTGTTGGAAGCCACTATTTGTCTTACGAAGGGGATACTTTAAGCGGTCGGGGGAATAGACTACCTTTGGTGCTGCGGCGCCTTTTGGACACATATCACCTCTATTGGCTGGGTGATCGGGGTCAGCCTTTACCTGCCGCAGAACACCTTTACTAACATATGCAAGTAGACCACAATTAGCATGGCAAAAGCCGCAAACAGTCCGTATAGGTTTCTCGTTTAATGATGCCACAATGTTCCTCCTTCAGATATGGTAAGCAAAATTCTCCAATATTCGCAACTAATCTCTTAGCTTGTAGCGTTGTATCTTGCCGGTGCTCGTCTTGGGGAGGTCTTTAACGAACTCTATCCACCTGGGATACTTATAAGGCGCTATACTCTTCTTTACAAAAGCTTGAATATCCTTGGTCAGTTCCTCAGATGGCTGGTAACCTTTTTTTAACACTATATATGCCTTAGGCTTGATTAGGTTATACTCGTCCTTTTTGCCGGCTACAGCAGCTTCGAGCACTGCGGGGTGGGAAATCAAGGCATCTTCGACCTCGATAGGGGAGACCCATATGCCACCCACCTTGAGCATGTCATCGCTTCTGCCGCAGTAGTAATAGTAGCCTTCACCATCTCTATAATACTTGTCTCCAGTATCAAACCACTCTCCCAGCATGGAGGTTTTGGTTTTCTCGTGTTGGCGATAATAATAAGCTGCTGTTGATTCTCCTTTCACCTGGAGAGTACCGACCTCCTCATCGGGCACTTCATCGCCGTTATCATTAATAATCCTTGCCTGATATCCGGGTACCAATTTACCGGAACTCCCCGGTTTGACATCGCCTGGGCGATTTGAGATAAAAATGTGTAGTAACTCTGTGGAGCCTATACCATCCAGGATTTCCTGCCCAAACCGCCTTTTCCATTCATAGAAAATTCCCTGTGGCAGCGCCTCACCCGCTGAGGTGCAGATACGTAGAGAGGAGAGGTCATATTTTTTCTCGGCGTCTTCTACTTGTAGCATGTTGGCGTATAGCGTTGGCACGCTGAAAAATACTGTGGGGTGGTAGCGGTTGACGGTGGCGAATATGGTTTCTGGTCGGGGGCGGTCCGGGAGCAGAACCACTGAGCCGCCAATACCAAAGGGATAAAAGAAGCTGTTTCCCAACCCGTAAGCGAAGAAGAACTTTGATGCCGAGAAGAGTATATCGTCTTGGGTAAGTCCCAGTATCCCTTTGGCGTAGCTGTCAATGCAGCTGAAGACATCGTGTTGAAGGTGGACAGCAGCCTTGGGGACACCGGTGCTACCTGAGGTATAAACCCAGAAAGCGGCATCCTCAAAGGTGGTATAAGCCGCGTCAAGTTTATCAGAACAGCGGTCGACGATGTCATGGAATGGGATATGATAAGCCCTTGTTTTCTTGCCTACAATGATAGTATTTTCCAGATATCGAAACTTGTCCTTAAAGCCTTCAATCTCCTCAATAAAGTCCTCATGGGCTATAAGGGTTCGTGCCCGGCTGTTGTTGAGCAGATAGCGATAGTCATGCTTGGTGTACATGTAGTTCACTGGTATAGGGATAGCGCCGATTTTTATGGCGCCGAAGAAACTCGCCATTGCTTCTGGCGAATCGTACATGACCAGCATTACACGCTCTTCGATATGAACTCCAAGAATTTTAAGGCAATTCCCAACCTTGTTTATCAGGCTTTGTATGTCACTGTATGTATAGGTCTCATCCCGGTAGTGTACAGCCACTTTGTCGCCCAGTCCCCTTTCCACCATTTCATCTATTAGTTTCGTGGTTACGTTATAATATTGGGGAATAAAACTCTGGTATTTGTAATTTTCTTCCATCTTAGTCCCTTAGCCAAATATATTGGGTAAGAAGTATTGTCTTTCTATCTTAGAATTAGTGCTGCACAAATCGCTAAACAGGTTCACTATATATTGGTGGCGACACAGCCCGTGCCGTTATTACTTGGGAAGCCTTATCCCTCGCACAATCAGGAAAACGGTCACTCCAACCAGCAAAGCTCCGATGCTGGTTACTACCCACACCCAGAGGGGGATTAACGGTAGTGGCGGTGCTGCTGGAGGAGATGGCAGTGGTTGTGGCGGAGCTACTGTAGTAAAGGAGAACACCGGGCTAAAGTCGCTCAGAGTTGGTTCGGTGGCACGTACACGCCAGTAGTAACTGGTGTGATAGTTCAAGGGACTCTCGTAGTTATAAGCTGTGGTTGGCACCCTTACATCTACAATTAGTTTGCTCATGGCGGCGTCCTCAGCCAGTTGAAACTGATATTGAGTAACATCGACCATAGCAGTCCAGGAGAAGGCAACAGGGGCTGACGGCATATCCATGGCACCATTAGCTGGTGATAGAGCTATCGGTGACAGATATGGAGTAGTTGTTGGTAAACCAGCCTCGACTGTGAACTTCACAGGCTCCGACCAAGGGCTCAGGATGGATTGACCGTAGGCTGTTCCTCTCACTCGTACTCGCCAGTAGTAGACATGACCGGTTTCAAGTCGTCCAGGGGCGAAAATTACAGCGGGGTTCATTACGTTTGGGGGCGTGTAACTCTGTGTCTCAAAAACTATGAGGGTAAAATTGGGGTCTTTCGCCAGTTGGACCTCATACACAGTCGCCAGGTAAACATCCTCCCACATGAGGTAAAATCCTTGGTTGCGACCCGTCACCGGGTCAACACCTACCTCGCTTGAGTTGTCACTGGTTGGGTCATCAGCCAGGACAGGCATTGTCCCCGTCATCAGCAAGAGCCACACAATGAACAAAAGCCAGCCTTTCTTCACACCTTCTAACCTCCCTTTTTGACAATACTAATTATAGCTTCACATGTGGCTTCAGTAAAGACTCTTCATAAAAGTCACCGCAATAGAAAGGAGAGACTGGAAAGTCTTTCGGTTAAACATTTCGTTAGTTTGTGCAAGCCTATGGCCTAAATGACATTCATGGGATTTTTCACTTTCTGCTCTGCCCAAAGTCTATATTGCCATGAGCACGCCTTAATTCGCTAAAGATTGGCCCCCAATGGCTGAAAGAGGGCGGCGTAACCGATTTGATGCAGAGAGGAAACGAAGGCTCAATATATCTTGAGTAGTTTTTGGGCATTTTCACCCAGAATTTTCTGCATATCTTCAGCCGGTATTTTCATAGCCTTCACTCCAGCTAGGTTCTCCCGGTAGAAGTCTTCACCTGATTCCGCACCGAACGGGTAATCCGTACCAAATACCGTTCGATCTGGCCCGAAGAAAGCATAGCCGCATGGATAGGAGGCCACCGCTCCATCCAAAGCGGTATCCCCGTAGAAGTTCCTCCAGTATTCGTGGATATCCTTATCTTTTTTCAACCTATGTTTCAAACTTAATCTGATGTTTTGTTCTATTCTGCGCGAGAAAAAGGGCAGCATGGCCCCATAGTGGTGCAAAACAATCTTCAGTTCCGGGAAACGGTCTATCGTGCCACTCAAGACAAGTCGCCAGGCAGCCTGAGTTGTGTCAAAAGGCCAGCCTAGTATCATCATATTTCGCCAGCCCTTTACGGCATCTACCAGGGGATAGGACTCCCAGTTTACCGGATGGACAAAGATCGGCAGATCATATTCTATCACCTTCTCATAGAATGGATAGTATTCCTCGGAGTCCAGTCCCTTTCCATTCTGGTTAGAGCCCAGGGTTATTGCTCGGCAGTCGAGTTCCTTAATCGCTCGCTCCAGTTCTTCCATGGCGCTTTTCATGTCCTGAAGAGATATTATGCAAATATTGAGAAACTTCTTTGGGCATGCCTTGCACAGGGCATAGTTATCCTCGTTAGAAAGCCGGCAGATTTCCGCCGCTTCTTCAGGGCTAAATCCCATTACGACTGGAGCCGTCTGGCTCAGAGCCTGCATATCAACTCCGTATTTCTCCATCAAGGCTAATCGGACTTCCGGGTCGGCATTCTGAACCGGGTATTTCATTAAGTTACCACTGCCGTACCATCCGGCTTTTGAGATGATCTTGCCCACTCTTCTGGAGATATGGTGAGCCGAAAAATCAATTATCATTTTGGTCCTCCATCTATTAATCTTAATAGGTCATAAAGCTGGGCAAAAATGTAGAAATTGGTTACAACCGACGGCGCCACTATTCCTAACCATACACAGTGCCGTAATTATGACGCCAAACCAGATGGAGTCGTAACCCGATTTAAGAACCAATGGATAAAGCAAAGGCATGAGGATCAATAGAAGGGGGTCTCACTGTCTATATCACATCCTCAGCTTAACTAACCTTTGACAATACCTCTTGTGTGGTAGTGACTAATGAAAAAAGAGGAAGAAACTTAGTAAGCACAAATTCATGAGCCTCCTTATCGTTGGAGGCGACTGCATCTTTTACCACAATCACTGAATGGCCCAAGTCTGTCGCCTGTAAAGTAGCCATATGTATCACTAAGTGAGTAGCTACGCCAACCAGAACGAGGGTTTCAACACCGTAGTGTTTTAGGACCTCATTTAAGTTGGAGTGGGAAAATATTCCAACATTCCAATTCCTTACCACCGGCTCACCCCACACAGGGGACAACTCAGGAATTATCTGGGTGCCTTTGGAACCTGGAGCATTGGGCCTTGCTGTCCTCATATAATCATAGAAAGCCCCATAGGCTGGCATAGGAACAAGTGGATTGAACTCAGCAACCACGTAGATTACAGGTAGTTTCTTCTCGCGGAATGCCTTGAGCAGAGCTTGAATTCTGGGAATGATACCGGCATCTTTGCAAGCTTTTGGGAATCCAGCGTCTTCACCCTTCCCCCCATGTCCTACAATGTCCTCCTGCATATGCAATATGAGTAAAGCCACTTTACCTTTTAATTCCCAATCTGCCATTTTGGCTGCTACCTCCTATAACTGGTAGAAATTTATCTAGCCGTATTTTACCTCTCGTTGTCATAATGTTTAATATTTGAGCAACCGACACTTCTTCAAGAAAATCCAGTCTAATTGAACAAGAGGGTAACACACAGGCTTGTCAGTCAATAGCTAGTTCTCATAGTCATTTCCTTTAGGTCTTATTAGATACCTTATATATCTTACAGGCTAAACCCCTTATGTTAAATGAGCCCATTTCACGATTAAACGGCGCCTTATCATCGGTCAGCACATTGTAGTTTGAGTCTGCCCAACCAAATAGCTCGGCTTCCCCTCTTTCCGGGAACCACCAGGCGTGGTCAACAACAACTACTCTTTGGTCAACGCCGGTTGATAAACTGGCTTTCTGCTTTATTCTACCCCGTTTAGTTTCAATGCACACCCAGTCGCCATTTTTTATCCCCAGGTTTTTGGCTGTTTCAGGATGTATTATAGTAACTGGCTCTGGGTGACTACGTCTTAAACTGGGTATCTGTCTGCCACCGGAATGGCGGTATACAGATAATTTTCGAGTAGTACACTGCAAAGGATACTCCTTAACCAGCTCAGGAGCGCTGTATGGTGTCTCCGGAGGTTCATAATATGTGGGTAATGGGTCGAAGCCCCACTCCCCAAGCTGGTTTGAGTATAGTTCAACCTTACCTGAAAATGTTTTGAAACCATTTTGTTCGTATTTTTTATACTGTTTAGGTTGTTTATCTCTACCGGTAAATCGGCCCATTTTCTTAAATTCCTCAAAGGTTAGACCTACCGGCTGCAAAATGGCATCCCAAAAATTGTCGATGCTATCCCAAAAATACTCCCCCAGCCCTAGCCTTTTTGCCAGTCCGTTTATTATATCGTGGTCTGAGCGGCACTCGCCAATCTGGGCAACCTTTTGCTGAAGTTGAACTAGAGCGCCATTTGGTGGCATCTGAATACCGTCAAACTCGAGGTAACTAGCCACCGGGAATACTATATCAGTCAGAGCTGCCGTAGGCGTCATAAACATGTCAGATACCGCCAGGAAGTCTAGCTTTTTGAATGCCTGGTACACCTCTTGAATATTAGGCCAGCATGACAGGGGATTAGACGCCTGAACAAAGGCGGCACGAATGTAATAGGGGTCGCCTTTCAGGATAGACTTTATGACTGATTGGGGAAGAGCATAGCGAAAATCAGGTAGCATGTTCAAGTCAGCACCAACTTTATTTTGCCGCTCCTCCCTGGGTATATTATCACGGAGTTCTAACTCAGATGCCCAGCGTCCTAGTATGCCACTTTCTGATGAATCAGTGTCCCCGTAACGAAAGCCTGAACCTCGTGACTCTATTTCCCCACCTGGCACGCCAAGGTTACCGGTTAGTGCCATCAGGATGGAGATAGCCCTGCAGGTCTGAAAGCTATTTATATTTTGGTCAAGCGCATTACCCCACTCTATATGCCCCGGTCTATTGGTGGCATACATCCTGGCTGTCTTTACAATCAGGTCGGCTGGAACCCAGGTTATTTCTGCCGCCCTCTCCACAGGATAGTCCTGAACATGATGCTTAAGCTTATCGAAGCCAACCGTCCATTTATCAATGAAATCCTTATCGTAGAGTTCCTCATTGATTATTACATTTATCATTGCCAAGGCTAATGCTAGGTCTGAGCCTGGTCTGACTTGCAACCACAGGTCTGCCATTTTGGCAATTTCTGTTTCCAGAGGGTCTATTACAATCAGCTTGGTACCTTTATTCACTGCCTGGATGAAGCTCCTGTGTACATAAAAACGTGTTTCGACTTTGTTGGTACCCCACGATACAATACACGCTGGCGGGTACCCATATTCAGCACCAGGGAAGAAACCGAAGGTGATTTCTGCAGCCAGCATTCTCGGCACATGGCAAACATGGTCAGAACATACTACATTTGGCGTGCCAAAGGCATTAGCCAACCGCACCAAATGGGTATCCATCGGTCCCTTCGCCGACCCGTGCACCATGACTACTGCTTCCGGACCATACTCCTGCTTCACTTTATTCAGTGCTTCAGCCACCACACTAAATGCCTCGTCCCACGAGATTTGCTGCCATTTCCCTTCACCCCGCTGCCCAGTTCTTTTTAACGGGTACTTTAACCGGTCAGGATGATAAAGGTATTCCAGAGAAGCCAGCCCTATTCTACATAAGCCACCCCGGTTCGGCGGGCTCTCAGGGTCTCCTTCTATTCTGACTGCCTTACCATCTTTTAGAGTGACCAACACACCACAGCTGCCTGTGCATAAACCACATACGCTTTTTGCTACTCGGGTTGTTGCCATTAGTTATATGTTTCCTCAGAGTGTTGATAGTGCGTTGTGATTATATTTAATATTCGGACCATGGTCAACCCCAGGGATGTATAAAAGTTGTGTCCAAAAGTTGGGTTGAGTTTTTCAGCCCCGAGCTATGCTTAAAGCCACTCCAATCCATTGGTAGGGGATGTTAGAGACTCACTATCTGGATGACGCGGATTCTTTT
>CAZJMM010000027.1:0-12167 GCA_964547155.1 uncultured Dehalococcoidaceae bacterium
CTATAAGGTGGAAGGACAGGGTGAACCTCTGGTGATGATAATGGGATTTACTGCCAACCGGAGTAACTGGATGCCCCAGATACCTTTCTTCAAGAGGTTTTACCGAGTAATTACCTTTGATAATCGGGGAGTCGGCAAGTCGGACAAGCCACGAGGTCCTTATTCCACCAAAATGATGGCTGATGACACAGTAAGACTGATGGACCATTTAGGGGTTGAAAAAGCTCATATTATGGGCGTCTCCATGGGTGGCATGATTGCCCAGGAGCTAGCTATAAACTATCCGCAGAGACTCATGAAGCTGGTACTGGCATGTACTTATGCCTGCCAGGATGAGACGAGCGGAGATACTCCGGAACAAGCTAAATTGTCGCAACTAACCCCGGAGAAAATGGTCAGCGCAATGATCGGTCTGGCTGTTAATAAGCCACTTTATAGATTCATCTTCGGCCTCCTTGCTAGGATTCAGTTCAAATTCATGGGGGCTTCAGGTTGGGTAGGGGTTGCAGGACAGCGTGAAGCTTGTCGGAAACACGATACATTAGAGAGGCTACCATTAATCACGGCTCCCACCCTGGTTATCGTGGGAACTAAAGATAGAACCATCAAACCCATTTCTTCCGAGGTGATAGCTAGCAAGATACCCAATGCTAAGCTAGTCAAAGTTGAGGGTGGTTCTCATACCTTTTCCCTTGAGATGAAAAACGTATTTAACCGGGAAGTGCTAAATTTTCTGAAGAATAATACTCCCAGGCATCAATTGACTTGACACTTAGAGCACTACAGCCCCGTTAGGCTTCTTAACGGGCAAGAAATTTTACCTCATGACTTTTTACTGGACACAGCGGGTGAACATTTCCGAGTATTGTTAATTAGGGTTGCTTTAAGATTTATTTGGTGCAGCAATAGTTGGTTGATTTTTGAAAACTTCCTCAGTAGGCGACAGTGAATCGTTCGCGAATGTGTTGTGGATGCTCAAGTTCATCGAGCATGGCAACAGCGTAGTCCTGTGTGGAGATTTTGCTTTCGCCCTCTTTGTTCTTAAGAAGTTGATCTTTCCCAACTCGGTAATGCCCCGTCCGCTCTCCGGGGGCGATCGACGATGGCGGACTCAAGAATGTCCACTCAAGTCCCTTTTCTTTCTTTAACATGTAAAGTGTTTCCCTGGTCGCTAGTATTCCGCCCATTGCCTGCTTTGGAAGGTTCATCGTATCAATAAGCTGTACGCCAGGGGCGATTTCAAGACTTCCAGCCCCACCAACAACCAACAACCTTTTTATTCCAGACTTTTTGACCCCACTGATAATCGCCTTAGCGCCCTTGATATATTCATTGTAGATATCTGGACTGCTCCGGTCGGAATGATAGGCACTTATGACCGCGTCATGACCTCTCACGAGTTTGTCGACCTCATCTTTGAGAATGTCCGCTTTTACAACAGTAAGAAGCGGGTTACGCACAGTTATTTTCTCAGGATGACGGACAATCGCAGTTACCTGATGACCCCGCGCCAGTGCTTCATCGCGAATGAATGACCCAATATTTCCGCTTGCTCCGATGATTGCTACTCTCACAGATGTAACCCTCCCTTCATGCTTTCGAGATTATATTCCATCTCTCATTTCTTGCACTTCGCACTTGTATAGGTTTACTTATATTAAGTTTACCTATTATACAATATTGGATTCCTCGTCGCGTCGTTCAGCCAGGTCAAAATCTGGGAACCTTGCTTTCGATTCTTACAGCGAAGTGCTGTTTACTGAGCTGGGCATAGCATTGAACAATAGTCAGTTTAGTGCAACCGCAATTTAGCGCATGACCGAGAGCGCTCTTCTGTAAAGCCAGCGAGTCCGCACGAGCTTGTGCCGTCCAGCTGAGTTGGCTATTTAAATCAGGTTATAACAATAGTAAAATAGCAGCAGAGGTTTGACACCGGGGCTGGTTGACATGACAACATCGCGATATTCTGTGTAGGTCACCTCGATTTGCGAACCCAGGTTGTTAAACCCAGAGCCTTTAATTGCTAACTTCCGGAGTGTTTGTCAGCGCTACGAAAGTTGAAGGATGTGTGGCATCCCTCGTGTAATGTTTATATAGCATAGGTAAGATGGTAGAGGGTGTTCAGATTTGAAGATATTGGGGAGATGACCAATGATATGAGTAATAATCAAACGAAAGACAAAGCCAGGAAAAGAACGTGAAATGTGGGGTCTGCTTCATGACTCCCAAAGCAAACCCATACGCCGACCCGGCTATATCGGGAGAAACTCTCGTGGGACATAACGGTCCCTTTTTCTGGGTGTTCATCAGCGCATGGTTCACGGATGAAGATTGGCAGCTCTGCCTAAATAGCCTAGAACGCACAGAAATAGCCGATCCCGAGAAAAGATTATTGGTTACCCCCGCCGGGACGACTCCATCGGGCTTCCTCGCACAAATGCCAATTACCGAGGAGCGAGAGCAAAGAGAAATGGAAGCAGAGGAAGAACTAGAACAGAAATAACCTTTTGGCAAATTCGGCGACCGGCTATCTTGGCGCCAGTAATTCACGGCTCATTGTAGATCCCAGGAGATTGCAAGTCCTAGACTAAGCAGTGATAGGCAACAATTGTTGTCCCATGCGATAATTGAACCTTTTGGCCTTTCGTTGAATTATCGATAGCGTCATGAAATAACGGCTTGAGGTGCTTGAAAGAAGGCTGGGTAGAAGTGCTAAGGGTTACCTCAAACCCCTTCTTTGGTTATTTCTTGGGAGATCAGTCACTTCTTCACCAGAGTCTTCAGTAATTCTGCTACCTTGCTGGGTTTTTCAGCTACAGGAATGCCGGCATCAACAAAGGCGTCAATCTTAGATTTTGCTGTGCCAGAATTACCCATAATTATTGCCCCCGCATGGCCCATGCGTTTTTCCGGCGGGGCAAATCTTCCCGCGACATAGGCTACAACTGGCTTTGGATAGTTCGTTTCACGAATGTATTGAGCTGCTAGTTCCTCGGCATTGCCACCTATCTCTCCGATTATAACTACTCCCTTTGTATCTTCCTCATCCCTGAACATGTCAAGGATCTTAATAAAATCTAGCCCAACGATAGCATCCCCACCTATACCGATACAGGTGCTTTGACCCAAGTCAGCGTTGCTAACATGCCAAGCAATCTCATAGGTCAAAGTTCCACTTCTGGAGACCATACCAATGACGCCGGGCCTAAAAACATGAACCGGCATTACACCAACATGTATCCTTGCACCTGGATTTATCACCCCTGGTGCATTCGGACCAACAACCACAGTGCCCGCTCTATCGGCTTTAGCAATAAACTCAATGGCGTCCTTCTGTGGGATCGATTCAGTGATTACTACTAGGGTCTTTATGCCGGCGTCAATGGCTTCAAAAGCAGCACTTAGGGCATTAGCAGCCGGAACAAACATAATCGAAGTATCAACACTGTTATTCCTAACTGCCTCATCGACAGTGTCGTACACTGGTATGCCCTCAACCCTCTGCCCGCCCTTACCTGGGGTCACGCCACCAACTATTCTGGTTCCGTAGTGAAGCATCGCCCTTGTGTGAAATCGGCCTTCATTGCCGGTTATCCCTTGAACTACCACCCTTGAATCTCTATCTATTAAGATGCTCATCGTTAACTCACAAACTTCAAGACCTCTCTTACTGCTTCCTCCATACTGGAGTGAGTATGAATCCCAGCTCGGTGTAATATATGGGCGCCCTCGTCCTCGTTTGTCCCCATAAGTCTCACCACTACATGCTTCCTTGCTGTTGACTCATTAAACCCCTCGATAATTCCTTGGGCAACCAAATCACACCTTGTTACCCCCCCAAGAATGTTTACCAGGATTGCCGCCACCTCCGGCTTTGATATGACTAGTTCGACTGCCCTTTTAACAACCCCTGGTCCAGCCCCACCACCAACATCGAGGAAATTTGCCGGTCTACCACCAGAGAGGTACACTAGATCTAGTGTTGCCATAACTAGCCCCGCACCATTGCCGATAATACCAATGTTGCCATCTAGGTCCACATAGGTCAGATTTTCCTGTTTAGCTTTAGCTTCCCAAGGGCTATCACCCGCGGTTACTAAGCTTCTCTCCTGGAACTCAGGATGCCTGAAGAGGGCGTTATCATCTATAGTGATTCTAGCGTCAACGGCGATGAATTGACCTGCATCTGTCTTAGCTAGGGGATTTATCTCAACGAGTTCAGCATCATAATCCATGGCAATGCTATGCAAGGTGTGAAGAATCGAAGCAAACTCGACACTATCATGTTTATCCAAGTTAGAAAACTTGACTACCATTGATTCTGCCATAGACTGACTGAAGCCAACAGCAGGATCAACCCAATGTCTTGTTATTCTATCAGGAGAGGCCAGAGCAACCTGTTCAATATCAATTCCACCAGTTGTAGAACCTAAGACGATGTATCTTCTGGCTTGCCTATCTATAGTTACTGAGGCGTAAAACTCTTCAGCAACGTTCACCCTTTCTTCAACCAACAAGCTTCTCACTATGCTTCCTTTAATGGTGCTCCCAATGAGGTCTACTGCTGCCTCCCTAGCCGCAGTAACGTCATTTACAAATATTATTCCGCCAGATTTACCTCTGCTTGATACAACCACTTGGGCCTTCAATACTACAGGTTTACCTATTTTCCTAGCTATTCTTTCCGCTTCAGCTAAACTCTTGGCAATATCACCCTTTGGAGTTACTACACCATATTTCCGCAGAATATTCTTGGCTTCAAACTCAAAAAGTTTCATCTTTCCTCTAATGTCATCGGTGCCTGGTGTGCAGGCTAAGGAGTGACAAGGTACTTCTTATGTTGGCACAACGCTATGCTTTTTCTCCCGTCTTTCTTCCACTTTGTCTACGTCCATTTCCAGCGTTTTCTGGGTTCCAGTTTCGCTTCTTGAGAGTCAATTCCATCGTCAATGTGCAAATGTCGCGTAGCCAAATAGGGATTGGCAAAGGTCTTGCGGTGTTGCGTTATCTTCTACCGTAGAAGTTTCTCGGCATCCTCTGCGTTCTCCAAGTCCTTACAAAATTTAGCTACTGCAGCAGCTTCTGGCCCAATTACTATTAACCTGGCAGTCAACGAGCAGAATACAGCATCCATTCCTAATTCCTTGCCACACATGCGATGTGTGCACCTCCGCGGGTGTTTGCACCACGATCGCACCACTAAGTTCCTCTTGAGGAGTGATCTAAGGGTCTACAACAGCTTCTACCATTCTCGAACCGGCAATCAAACCGTAATTTGGCTTGTTAATCATCAACAAAAGTCCATTAACGCCGGGAATATACTACATCTGCAGGAGAGTGGCTGAGTATCACGCATATCTGGGATACTGCTCCTGAAGCTAGCGCATATCAGTAAGAGATTGGGTGCCATAATGCTCGGCAAACGTCCCTGCCTTGCAGAAGCTTCCTGTATTAAGCAATGCCTCCAATCTCTACATGCCATTAACCTGCCTCGTTTTTTTCTCCTTCTCTACAGTATCTCTTCCCCTGTTGCCCCGACCATTTCCCAGTGCCCTCGCAAATCAGCAGGCGCCTTGTCTTTTATTTGCCTGTTTCCCTTTGTCATCTTGTTTCCCGGGTTCAACTATTTCAAGTAATATTTTCGTTCCCTTAGGGTGTAAAAAGGCAATACTGGTACCCTCAACACCCTTTCTGGGCTTCTCATCAATGAGTTGAATCCCCTTCTTCTTTAGAATTCTTAAGGTCTTCCGGATATCACTAACCTCCAGGGCCAGGTGGTGTATGCCTTCCCCTCTCTTCTCAATGTGTCTGGCAATCGCTCCATCGGGATGGGTCGACTGCAGCAACTCAATCTTTGTCTCACCTATGGGGATAATAGCGGTTTTTACTTTCTGGTCTCCAATAACTTCTACGTTTTTCAGTTTTAGCCCAAACACATCGATATATAGCTTTAGCGCATCATCAAGGCTATTTACGGCAATCCCGATGTGGTTAACCTTCTCTATCACTACCTCTCACCTCTAGGGTTGTCTTAATGAACTTGGCAATGCTGTCAAGCGGTGTACCCGGCGTAAAGATTTGGGCAATCCCGGCCGCCCTCAGTTTGGGAATATCCTTCTTGGGTATTATCCCGCCGCCGATAACCAGTATGTCCTTGCCGCCCTTCTGCCTCATAAGTTCAACCGTCTTGGGGAATAAAGCCATATGAGCGCCCGACAGACAGCTAATACCAACTACGTCCACATCTTCTTGTACCGCTGCTTCAGCTATTTGTTCCGGGGTCAGGCGCAACCCTAGATAGATCACCTCCATCCCGGCATCCCTTAAGCCCTGAGCAACCACCCTAGCTCCTCTATCGTGCCCATCCAGTCCCGGCTTGGCTATTAAAACTCTTATTTTCCTGTTGCCCAACTTAGGGGCTCCTCCCTCAGAGCACATTCGGCTCTCGGTATTCTCCAAATACGTCTCTCAGGATATCGCTTATTTCACCAACTGTAGCATAAGACTTAACCGCCTCAATCAGTACTGGCATGATATTTTCGCTGCTTCTGGCTATATCTCGCACCTTGCTGAGTACCTTATTCACTTGGTGATTGTCCCGCTCCCGCTTTAGTCTCTTTAGCCTTTCTATCTGTTTTTTCTCAGCTTCTGCGCCAATCTCTAGTATCTCTGTTGTGTACTTGTCATCTGATCTAAACTCATTGACGCCGACGACAATCTGCTGCTGGGCATCTACTGCTTGTTGATAGCTGTAGGCCGAGCTGGCAATCTCTTTCTGGATATACCCCGTTTCTATCGTTTTTAGAGCACCACCTCTTTTATCGATTTCGTTGATGTATCTAATGGCTTCAGTTTCTATCTGGCTTGTTAGCCACTCCAAATAGTACGAGCCACCAAGCGGGTCAACCGTATCGGCGACGCCACTCTCGTGGGCAATGATCTGCTGTGTCCTGAGCGCCACCTGCACAGCCTTCTCAGTGGGCAAGGATAGGGCTTCATCAAACGAGTTTGTGTGCAGAGACTGGCAACCGCCAAGTACTGCCGCCAGTGCCTGCAAGGTCACCCTTACGATATTATTTAGTGGCTGTTGCTCGGTCAAGGTGAACCCATCTGTTTGCACATGAAATCTCAGCATCATCGATCGAGGATTCTTGGCATCAAACCTCCCCCTCATTATTTTAGCCCACATCCGACGCAGTGCCCTATATTTTGCCACCTCTTCAAGGACGCTGGTATATGCGGCGAAGAAAAAGGAAAATCGGGGAGCAAAAGAGTCAACGTCCGCCCCCTTATCTATCATTGCCTGGACATAGGCAATTCCGTTCGCGAGTGTAAAGCCTGCTTCCTGAGCCGCGGTAGCTCCAGCCTCCCGCATGTGATAGCCACTGATGCTAATAGGGTTCCACCGGGGCATATGCTGAGCGCAGTAGGAACAAATGTCGGTAACCAGTCGCATAGACGGGGTTACCGGAAAGATATAGGTGTTCCTGGCAATATATTCCTTAAGTATATCATTTTGGACTGTCCCGTTAAGCTCACTTTTGTCTGCCCCTTGCTTTTCGGCAGCAGCTATGTACATAGCCAATATTATTGGCGCCGTAGCATTAATCGTCATGGATGTGCTTACTTCAGCCAGTGGAATGCCTTTCCATAGTTCTTCCATGTCTTGGAGAGAATCTATTGCAACGCCACATTTACCCACTTCTCCTGCAGCCAGTGGATGGTCAGAATCGTATCCTTCCTGAGTGGGCAAGTGGAAGGCAACACTGAATCCAGTTTGACCTTGCTTATACAGATACTTATACCGCTCGTTTGTCTCAGCTACCGTGCCAAAGCCAGCGTACTGCCGCATTGTCCATAGTCTACCCCGGTAGCCAGTGGGCATTATGTGCCTCGTAAACGGATATCCCCCGGGTAAGCCAATATCCTCCTCCCTAAGCTCAGCCAAGTCAGCCTGAGTATAGACCCTCTTGACTGAAATTCCGCCGACGGTTGTCTTAAATTCCTTTTTTATCTCGCTTATATCTTCAGTCATGCTCGCCTGGGTGTTTCCCTCCGACAATGCTGCAGCCAATTTGCCCTGCAAGCCTTGGCAAACTAGCTATGATTTTACAAACTGCTGACGACGCTTGTCAATTTGATGATAGAGTTCTCGGATTCCTATATTGTTTATCGCCTGAGTGGTTAAAATCGTTCTCCCTGGTCCTCCGGGGGCTAGCATCAACATGGTCCTGAGTTCATTGGCCAGCTCTTCAGCACCTCTCTGGTCTGCCTTGTTCACTACAATTATATCCGCTATCTCTATTAACCCTGCCTTCATCAGTTGGATGGAATCTCCATACCCTGGTACCAGAACTACTACCACAACATGGGCGACCTCTTTAATGCTCACCTCGGTCTGCCCAACGCCGACAGTCTCAATAATAATAATGTCCTTACCAAAAGCGTCCAGCAGGCTGACCGTGGGAGCAACCGCTCTCGATAGACCACCATGAGCGCCTCGGCTGGCCACACTGCGAATAAATACCCCTTTATCTAGGTAGTGCTGTTGCATTCTTATTCGATCCCCAAGCAGTGCCCCACCACTGATCGAACTGCTTGCGTCCACGGCTACGATTCCTACTGACAATCCTTTAAGCCTAGCTATCCTAGTCAGCTTATCTACTAGGCTGCTTTTCCCGACGCCCGGCGGGCCGGTAATACCTACGCAATATGCTTTACCCAAGTGTCCACGGAGCCTGCCCATTATTTCCCGAAGGCAGCGACTGTCATTCTCAACCAAGGATATCAGTTTTGCTAGGGCTCTTTCTTGTCCGTTAAGAACACTGGTTACTAATTCTTCAATTGCTGGGGGCCTCAATTTGACCGTCCTTCACAAGTTGTCACCAATTTTTCGCCCACTGGTTCCATAACATAGCAAGCATCCAGATTAGATAGTACTGCCCGGAGAAATACTAGTCTTATTGCCATGTGATGAGTTGGTTGCGGCACAGGTAGCCAGCTGTAAGTGTCTAGATTAGGTTTGAACAATGGTCAGTCGATTCCACTCCGACTCTGTGCAATACCTTGAAATAGCTTTCCGGATAACGACAAATACCTGCTCACAATACCATCGTCGTCTTAGCTAATCCGTTGCTTCTTCTTCAGTAACAACGTAGCAAACTGGGCTAATGACCTAAGTTATTACTTACTAACCTGAGGATAGACAGCTTGCAGTCGACTACGTTCTCTTTAATAGCGACAACTAGTTCATAGTTGCATCTATCATTGCCCAGAAGTGGCAGTCTTGGTATCTCAACGACAGATAGAAATCTTTAAAAGCCTAGAGCGCAGTTTGATATTGACAGCCCGGACGCTCGCCCATCTTTTAATAACATCCCCGAGAGCTGACACTTCTGCGACGTTTTCACTGAAAGGAAGCCACCGTCGGGTGTTATCATAGTTTGTCTTCGAAAGTTTGTCAACAAAGTGTAGGTTGTAACCGCAAATAAGGTATACTACAATCACAGATTAACTTTTAGACGAAAAAAGAAGTTTAGGGGAGAGAGCATAGAAATCCAAGACGAGCTGACTGGACTTGACAAACTCAGAGAACAAGTCAAGACTGATGGTGGTCCCAAACGGATTGAAGCTCAACATGCCAGGGATAAACTAACCGCCCGGGAAAGATTAGACCTACTTTTGACCCCGGCAGGTTTGACGAGATTGGTTCCTTTGTTCGATGCCGCTGCACTGGGTGAGCAGCAATTTCTGAGGGATTCTATGACCATAGGCTTAAGTAAGCATTTAGACTAAATGAAAGGCAAGACAAAAGGGGCAACGATGGCAGCAATAACTGCAGCGTTATTGCTTACCTGGAGCAGGAACAGCAAGCTAACTGTAACCAGCGACCAGCACGCTTTTGAAATCAGTCACTGGCGTCTCTTTGGGCGCCAGCAACTAATGAGAGCCCGCACTCATTGGCGCCAAAAAATGCACCGCTAATCTAACACAGGTTCTTCAGTACTTGAAACCGAACAAGATAGGCAAGCAGAAGGAGAAAAAATGAGTTCTAAAAACGAGAGTGACAAAAACGCCTAAAAATCACTGACCCGACCTTGCGAGACGGACACCTGTCTCTGTTTGCCGCTAAGACGTGTACTGAGGATGTGATACCTATTGCTCCAGCCATGGATAAGGCTGACTTCTGGTTTGTAGAAGTCTCGGGTGGTGCTACCTTTGATGCTATGACCCGCTTCTTGAATGAGACCGCTGGGAAAGGAATTCGGATTCTAAAGGAATTGATGCCAAATACTCCTCTCCAGGTGTTGCTGCGCAGTCAGAATTTGGCTGGTTACCGAGAAAGTATGCCGACGATGTTGTTACCGCTTTTGTCCATCATGGTGCTGATTGTGGCATTGATGTTTTCTGCGTCTTTGATGCTGTCAATGACGAACGTAGTTTGATTACTGCCTTCAAGGCTATTAAGCAAAAGGTAAACGTATTCAAGGTGCACTGTGTTATTCCTCCTAACTGAGCCGAAGCTGGGTGCTGCGGTACAATATCGGTGACCACGTCAAGATGGTTCTAATCATGAAAGTAGGGGGCGTATAGCCTATGTATTAAAGACATGAGGACCTTATTGCTCCTGATGACGCTTGCCATTTGATTAAGGCTCTAAAACAGGCACTAAGAATACCAGTCAAGCTTCACAGCCATGCTACTGGGAGAATGGCTATGATGAGTTACTTGAAAGCCGTTGGTCGAAATTCCTAAGAAGATTAAGTCAGCGGTGTGTATCACTGCTGCACATGATACCAAACAACCTCGCCGATTAATCTCTTACTTCCTACTCCTACCCTTTCTATGAACAGAAACACTGAGATTTTGCACAGGTTGATCAGTATTTAGTAATCCTCCCCACTCACCCTTAATTATGTCTAAATTGACGAAAGTCTCGGTTCGTAAAATGCTGGGAATACTGGATATTTCTTTCTCAATGAAATGTGAAAGTTCGACTGCTGACCGAGTCATAACCATCGCTATGAGGTCATACCTGCCAGTGACAAAGGCTAAATAGCATACATTTGGTTTTTGAGCCAGGCTTTCTGCCACGCTTCTCAGGTCAGCCATTCGAACCTGCAGCCCCATGATGCTTATGAAGTTGTAGCCTAATTGGCGTGGATTTATCACAGCAACTATTTTTATGATATTCCTACCAATAAGATCTTTAACCCTCTTTCGCACGGTACCTTCAACTACCCCAAGTACATGGGCAAGGTCTACATAGCTCTTCCTACCGTTATTTTGTAACTCCTGTATCAACTTTCGGTCAACTTCATCAATCATCTGAACCAGCCTTCGAGCCAATTAAGCACAATTTTAGCATACACTCAATCATTTTTGAATCAGCACTAATGAACTAACTCAACAAAGCTACATCAATAATTACGATTTCCATAAATAAATATGGCATAACCATTGACGATTTACGATTTTGGTGCTAAATTATGCACAGATGTGTTACATTTTGCAATATAATTTTACCATCAGTGATAGCTACAATAATCCTGTGTGACCCTAATACCGGTAGTCCCCTTGCTTTTATGGATGGGACCTATATTACAAACATGAGAACGGGGGCAGCTGAAGGGTAGCAGTTAAATACTTATTTAGAGCACATTTAGAGCAAATAAAAAATCTAAGGAGGTATAAGGGACTATGCAAGGAAACAAGACACTCTTAATCTCAAAGCACGAAGTCAATGAGCTTCTCACCATGAGTGAGGTAATAAAGGCGGTTGAGAATGCCTTTATACTCAAAGCTCAAGGTAAAGCGATTATGCCCTCCAAAATCTACCTCACTCTTAAGGAATATGGCGGTGACTTCAGAGCTATGCCGGCTTACATTGACGGTAGCGCCGGCATAAAATGGGTCAGCGTTTATCCCAACAACGCCAAATATGGCTTACCCAGCGTAATGGCGACAATCCTCTACTGCGACCCTCACAATGCCTATCCGCTGGCGATTATGGATGGCACCCATATTACCAATATGCGGACCGGCGCCGCTGGCGGCATCGCCGCTAAGTATCTGGCAAGGAAAGGCTCCTCTATTATTGGCATGGTTGGTGCCGGCGAACAGGCAATCACGCAGTTGATGGCGCTCAAAGAGACCATCCCCAATAT
>CAZJMM010000028.1:0-1464 GCA_964547155.1 uncultured Dehalococcoidaceae bacterium
GGCTTTCAAAGAATTCGAGAGGCATTCCCGACTCGGCATGGTAGATGAGGAGCCATTTTTGAAGGAAGTAGAAAGGCTCAAAAAGTTAGGCGCCAAATACGTCACCCTAAAAACTGGTGCTTATAGACCAGCAGACTTAGCCCGAGCAGTGAAGTTTGCTTCAGAAGCAAAGATAGACCTCCTCACCATAGACGGTGCCGGTGGGGGCACTGGAATGAGTCCGTGGCGGATGATGAATGAGTGGGGAATACCCACAGTTTACCTTGAATGCTTATTGTACGAATTCCTGCACAGGTTAGAAAGGAAGAAGGTTTTTATTCCTGATTGTGCTGTTGCAGGCGGAATTGCTTTAGAAGACCAAATATTCAAGGGGATTGCATTGGGGGCACCATACATAAAGGCGATCTGCCTCGGGCGGGCGAGTATGACTGCAGCAATGGTAGGCAACACCATAGGCGAAATGGTCAAAAATGAAAAAATTACTTCAGAAATCAAAAAATACGGGGAGACGATTGAGCAAATATTCACCGGTGCTGCTAAACTGAAGGAAAAATACGGTAAAGATTTCAACAGGATACCATCAGCAGCCATTGGTATGTTTACCTACTACGATCGATTAATAGCCGGGTTACAACAGCTCATGGCTGGCGCTCGTAAATTTGCTTTGAACTATATTGCTCGAGATGACTTAGTAGCTTTAACTAAAGAGTCTGCTGACATTTCTGGAATTCCATACATAATGGACTCCGACAGGGAGGAAGTCGACCGAATTTTGGGATAACCTGATATCATGATTGGTCAAGATACTCACGAAGTAGAGAGAAAAGTCATCTCTATCTTAAAAGTGTTAAGTGAGTCAACACAGCCCCTGGGGGCGAGGATTATTGCCCGTGAACTGAAGGATTACGGTGTTGGACTCACAGAAAGAGCCGTAAGATATCACTTGAAAATAATGGATGAGCGCGGGCTCACACAGCCAGTGGATAAAGATGGCAGAGTAATAACCAAATTAGGCAAAGAGGAGCTAAAAAATGCCTTAGTCACTGATAAAGTAGGCTTTGTTATTACTAAAATTGAACTCTTAGCTTTCAGCACCACTTTTGATGTGAACACGGGTAAAGGACAAGTAATTATCAATATCTCTTTTTTCCCAAAAGACAGGTTTCAAAAAGCCATAAAGGCAATGAAAGAAGCCTTCCATGCTAGGCTCTGCGTCAGTCAGTTAGTTGCCATGGCTAATGAAGAGGAAAGACTCGGGGGAATGTTGGTCCCAGAGGGTATGGTGGGTTTTGCTACAGTATGCAGCATAACCATCAATGGCGCCTTACTTAAAGCTGGCGTACCAATGGACTCAAAGTTCGGTGGCATACTCCAGATTCGCAACTCTCAGCCACTGCGTTTTATTGAACTTATCAACTATGAAGGCTGTCTCTTATACATATCTGACGCTGCCGACGCATAGAG
>CAZJMM010000028.1:1474-12128 GCA_964547155.1 uncultured Dehalococcoidaceae bacterium
GTTCTACTCTAGATCCTTCCGAAATTTTCATTAGAGGTAAAATGACTGCTGTTGCCGAAGCTGCTGCAATCGGCAATGGCAAAATCCTGGCTAATTTCCGGGAAATCCCTGCGCAGTGCAGAGCTATAACCGAAGAGGTGATTGCCAGGCTAAAGCAGAGAGGTATAGGCGGAGTAATGATGATAGGAGATACCAGTGAGCCTGTTTGCGAAATCCCCATCGGCTTAAACAGGATAGGTATAATCCTTCTCGGCGGCTTAAATCCAGTGGCTGCGGCTGTGGAAGCTGGCATAGAAGCTGAAAATAAGGCAATGGCTGGAGTAATTGACTATAGTCAGTTAATCGACTTCTGGGAGCTATAATTTTTAAATTTAAGACAACCCAGCTATTGATTTGTCCTTGCGAGAAACATATACTAAATAAAGAAAGGAGGTGCTTTCAAATGCCAGAAGTCGAAGTTGGCAAGGTAAGTGACTTTTTTGCCAAGCCAGTAGTAGCCGGTATTACACTTAGCGCAACTTTGAAGGTTGGTGACAAGATTCACATCAAAGGACACACTACGGACATGGAGCTTATAGTAGAATCTATGCAAATTAACCGCGTTGATGTTAAGGAAGCCAAGTCCGGTGACGCCATCGGTATCAAAGTCTCCGACCGAGTAAGACCAGGAGATAAGGTTTTTAAGGTTACCGATTAACTTTTGACTACTTCCTGCCTCATCGGTACTGGATCAAAGATTTGGTTGATACAGAGATTAATCTACTATTGCCAATAAATTTAAGTAGGTAGTATAACGGTACTTACCCAACTTTAGCTATTTCAAGACCCACCGATATTCTTAACTAAATTTGCCATTTCAACAGCACTCATCGCTGCAGCAAACCCTCGATTCCCCTCCTTTGCTCCAGCTCTTTCAATAGCCTGCTCCAGAGTATCAGCAGTGATAATACCTTGAATAACCGGCACCCCGGTATCCAGACTCACTCTGGAAATGCCCCGGTTTACTTCGGCAGCGATATACTCAAAATGGGGCGTTCCTCCACGAATCACCGCCCCAAGACAAACAATAGCCTGGTATTTGCCCGTTTGCGCCAATCTTTTAGCAACAAGAGGAATCTCAAAGCAACCGGGGGTCCAAGCAACATCAATGTCTTGCTCATTAACACCATGTCGGACGAAAGCGTCGTGCGCCCCATCCAGCAGCCTATTTGTTACTAATTCATTAAAACGGGAAATAACAATACCGAATTTAAGGTCTTTTCCTATTAGAGAACCTTCATAGCGTTTAGCCATTTTACCCTCCTTGATTGTCATTACCTGAGATATCCAAAAGACTATCAATTTCTAGCAGGTGCCCCAGCTTCTTTTTCTTAGTCTCTAAATAAGAAATATTGTAAGGATTAGGCGAAACTACTAAAGGCGCAGTCTCTGTCACTTCCAAACCGTAACCTTGCAGCCCGACTACTTTCTTGGGATTGTTAGTGAGTAATTTAATCTTATGTAAACCCAAATCGGCTAGAATCTGGGCACCAATTCCGTAATCTCTAAGGTCAGGTTCAAAACCTAAGGCTATGTTAGCTTCCACAGTATCCAGCCCCTGGTCCTGGAGAGCATAAGCCCTGAGTTTGTTATGGAAACCAATCCCCCTCCCCTCCTGTCTCATATAAAGAAAAACACCTCGACCTTCCTTAGCAATATCTTGCATAGCTAAATCAATTTGACCACCGCAGTCACAGCGCAAGCTACCAAAAACATCACCAGTAAGACATTCACTATGAACCCTAACCAATACCGGTTCATCCCCTGCTATATCCCCTTTGACCAGAGCCACATGTTCGTCTGCATCAACAGTACTCTTATAAGCAATGACAGTAAACTCACCATACCTTGTTGGTAGTTTAGCTTCAGCTACTCTCTGGACTAATTTTTCGTGCCGACGTCGGTAGGCAATTAAATCAGCTATGCTGATAATCTTAATCCCAAACTGCTCTGCCATGGATTCGAGCTGAGGCAAACGAGCCATAGTACCGTCGTCAGCCATTATTTCGCAAATCACCCCGGCAGGATAAAGCCCGGCTAAGCTGGCTAGATCAACAATAGCCTCAGTATGACCAGCTCGAACTAGTACCCCACCCTCTCTGGCTCGAATAGGGAATATATGCCCCGGACGCACCAGGTCTTCAGGTTTCGCATGTGGATCCAACATCGTCTTTACAGTCATGGCACGGTCATAAGCAGAAATGCCTGTAGTCACCTTATGCTTAGCTTCAATAGAAACGGTAAAAGCAGTCGAAAACCTCGAGGTATTCTCCTGGACCATCATCGGGATTTTCAATTCGTCCAATCTTTGCCCGATTATCGGCAAGCAAATAAGCCCACGACCGTATTTCGCCATAAAGTTGATGACTTCAGGGGTAACCTTCTCTGCAGCTATGGCTAAGTCACCCTCGTTTTCCCGATTTTCATCGTCAACAATGATAACAAACTTGCCTGCTTTTATATCCTCGATTGCCTTATCTATAGGATATAGTGCCATTTAGTTTCACCCCACTTTTGAAAATCCGTGCTCAATTAAGAAGTCAAGAGTTAACCCACGCCTATTCTGGTGCTTTAGGCGTTCCACATATTTAGCAATAACATCTACTTCCAAGTTGACCAAATTTCCGGGCTTCTTGCTGCCAAGAATGGTATTCTGTCGCGTATAACCTACCAGAGACACACTAAAGGAAGAGTTATTACAATTAATAACAGTAAGACTCACACCATCAACAGCGATGAAACCTTTGATTACTACGTAAGGCAAAAGCCCACCACGCGGTATCGAGATTTCCATTATAACCGCTTCACCCTCATGCAGCATTGAAACTACCTTACCGACAGCGTCTACATGCCCTTGCACAATATGACCACCCACACGACTACCAAACACTAACGCTCTCTCCAAATTCACCAAATCGCCATAGCGCAGTTTCCCTAAATTGGTATGCCTCAACGTCGCAGGCATAATATCCGCAGAAAAGTCATTTTTGGCTATAAAAGTTATCGTTAAACATACGCCGTTGACAGCAATGCTGTCACCAACCTTCGTTCCCTCCAAAACTTTTTTCGCTTCTATAACTAACCGTTGGGAACTTGATTCTTTAACTGCGCCAATCTCTTCGACAATTCCGGTAAACATCTTATTCTTTGTTCAAATAGCCACAAACCATAAGGTTATCACCAATTCGGTCAACTTTAACCTGCTTAATCTCTAAGGCTTCAGCTACCCTGTCCACACCCTTACCACCAACAGCAGTCTTAGCTTTTTCACCTCCAATAACCACTGGTGAAATAAAGGTCACCACCTTGTCCACAAGACCTTGATCAAAGAGGTGACCTAAAAGCATGCTCCCACCCTCAACCAGAACACTGGTAATTTCCCGTTTTCCCAGTTCTTTTAAAAGCTCTGCCAAATCTATTAGCTCATTCTGCGCTGGTAGCTCAATAATCTCAGCTCTCACTTTGCCAAAAGCCTTTGTCTTCTTGGCACTCAAGGGTTTAGCTACAGCTACAATCGTCTTCCCAGGTTGGTTGAAAACCTTAGCCGATGTCGGTGTCCGACCTTTACCATCAACAATTACTCGAACAGGTTGTAATTTAGCTCTTCCTCCTTTACCACAGCTACCTCGAGCTGTAAGGCGAGGGTCATCGACGATAACCGTATTTGCCCCCACCATAATAGCATCAACAGTATGGCGGAGATTATGAACATATTTTCTGGCTTCATCACTACTAATCCATTTCGAATCACCATTCTTGGTGGCAATTTTACCATCTATGCTCATAGCAAATTTGGCTGTCACAAAAGGTAAACCAGTAATAATGAATTTAGTGTAAGCTTCGTTAATTTCCTGTGCTTTTTCTTCATACTCACCCAAATAAACTTTTATGCCGGCTTTTTTAAGTTCCTCAACCCCCCGCTCAGAGACCAAAGGATTGGGGTCAAGCATAGCTACATGAACTTCGCAGATACCAGCTTCGATAACAGCCTGAGTGCAAGGTGGAGTACGACCAAAATGGCAGCAAGGTTCCAGAGTTACATACATCGTAGCCCCACGAGCCTTTCCCCCAGCTTGTCGCAGCGCCATCACCTCAGCATGAGCTGAACCTGGTGGTTGGGTATAGCCTAACCCTACAATCACACCGTCTTTAATAATTGTTGCACCTACTGCCGGATTGGGACTGGTATATCCCAACGCCAACTTGGCTAAGGAGAGCGCACAATCCATAAAATCTACAGGCTCAGTTGGCATTCTAATATCCTCTGTCAACATAAAAGGATAGTGCCATAGCTTTGCTGCCAATTGTAACACCAGCCTCAAACAAATTGCAAACAAAACCAATTTCAGAAAATTAAAGCAGCCTTGACGGGTCCTATTGGACGTCACCAAGGCTGCTTTCGAGGGTTACCAGATAAACTGAAGATTCTTCTATTAACCTTCAGTCGATTTCATACACCATTTGGACAGTGAGCTTTATCTCCAGTTCTCCCGGGCTAACTGGAGTGGGTGGAGCGGGAGCTTCCTTGGCAAAAGCCTCGTAGCGCACTGGAGATGGTACATAAACAGTGCCTTCAGAGATATAAATTGGTTTGCCGAGTTTAATACCGGCAGCTTCAGCTATCTCTTTAGCTCTGGCTACAGCATCTTTTACTGCCTTCTCCCGTGCTTCTTTGTAATACGGTGTTGGGTCATCTACAGCGAAACTGATGTCATTAATTCGGGTCAAGTCACCACCAGCTTCAGCTACAGCATCAATAATGATACCAGTTTTGTCCAGCGCTCTTATTTTGGCAGTCACCATATTAGTTACTCGATAACCGATTATTTCCTCTCGGTTCTCTTCCTCGATCCATCTTATGATTGGGTAGATGCTAAACTGTTGTGTCTGAATGTCCTTATCTTGCACACCATTACCTGTTAAAGCTTTCATAACCTTATCCATCGCTCCAGCTGCATCCGCCTGAGCCTGAGCAACGGTCGCAGCCTGAGCTTCCACTCCCAACCTGAGAACAGCCACATCAGGCACTGCCATAACCTTACCTTCACCATTCACCCACACACCCACCTGTTGCTGACTGAAAAACATGCCAAGCGACTGTGGCACTTCCCCTATGAGAGGCACACTACCCTCACCGGCTTCCTTCGATGCACAAGCAACTGTTAATAATGCCAAAACCACCAGGACTGTACCTAATAAGATTAATTTGACTTTGCTCAATTTTTACCCCCTATACTTTTTATAGCCAATAACAGCCTAAAATCCAAACATTATTCTTAATACATTATCTACCCCTCCACATTATAACGGAATAGACCGAGGTTATGTTTAGCTTTCGGCAGTAGAACTAAGTATCGTCAATATAATATAATAGCGTTCAATAAATAAAACATCAGGATTTTTCGTCAATGAAATTACTCAAGGAAATTCTAATTACTTTTATCCTCGCTTTGCTGATTTTTGCCTGCATCCGGCTCACAGTGCAGAGTTTCAGGGTGGAAGGCATCAGTATGCTGCCTGGAATTCAAGACGGTCAGTATATCTTAGTAAACAAAGCAACGTACTTCTTCCGTAACCCGCAACGAGGTGAGGTAATTGTCTTCCGTTCCCCACAGCAGCCTAAGACCGACTACATAAAGCGGATTATTGCCATACCCGGCGACGAGGTGGAAATTGTGGATGGCAGCGTTCTCATTAATGGTACCCCTCTGGACGAACCCTATGTAAGAGAAGCCCCTCTCTATTCTCTCACTCAAACACAAGTCCCGGAAGACAATTACTTTGTTCTTGGTGATAATCGCAACCATAGCCAGGACTCTCATACAGGCTGGACAGTTCCTCATGACTATATTTTGGGTAAAGCCTGGATTACCTTATGGCCTCCTAAGCAATGGGGGGCGATTAAGCATTACCCTCTCACTATGGCTAACACCCCACAGCAATCAGTATTATACGTGGCATGGCAAACTCATGTCCGCTGAAGTATTGAAAATCTTCAAGGAAACAGGAGCAGTACTGGAAGGTCATTTCCTGCTGACTTCAGGGCTCCATTCTCCAATATATTGGGAAAAATTTCAGGTTCTCCAGTACCCGCATCACACTGAAAAACTTTGCCGTTTAATCGTTCGCCACTTCCAAAAACAAAGCGTTCAGGTGGTCGCAGGACCAACCACCGGAGGTATTATCCTTGCTTTTGAAGCTGCCAGACAACTGGGTGTAAGGGGAATCTTCGCTGAAAAAGAAGGTAAAGAGAGAGTTTTTCGCCGCGGTTTTAATATCTTCCCGGGTGAACGCGTCCTTATTGTCGATGATATCATGACCACAGGTAGCTCCGTCAGGGAAGTAATAGACGCTGTAAACAAACAAAAGGGTACCGTTATTGGCATCGGTGTCCTCGTTGACCGTACCCTGGAACCTACTGACTTCGGTGTCCCCTTTTTCAGCTGTCTTAAAGCGCCTACTGTAACTTATCCTCCAGAACAATGTCCCCTTTGCGCCACCGGCGTTCCCCTTGTCAGACCCGGTGGTCAGACTCAAAGATAAAGCTTGCTTGACACTCAGCAAGCGAAAACCTACAATATTTTTCATGCCGAGGTAGCTCAGTCGGTAGAGCAGCGGACTGAAAATCCGCGTGTCCCCAGTTCGATTCTGGGCCTCGGCACTGGAACTTTAAAAGCTGCCGAAGTGGCGGAAAGGTAGACGCGGCAGTCTCAAAAACTGTTGAGGGGCAACTCTCGTGTCGGTTCGAGTCCGACCTTCGGCACTATTCAAAGAACCTAGAAAGCATTCGAGAAATGCACTTCTGCAGGTGTTACTGCCGAGTTGTGTAGTGGTAGCACAGAGGACTTTGGATCCTTTAGCCCAGGTTCGAATCCTGGCTCGGCAGCCAGTTCCGTAACTAAAAGCTCTACTCTAATGGGTTTACCACACGTCCGACAAACATTAAAGTACCTGTCTCAATATCACGAATCAGGAAGATAAAAGGACGGTCAACGGTAACTTCAACTGGCATGCTCGGCATGGATGTTGGCATTACCACTGCAGTAGCTGCTGCCGCCTCTGTGCCAGCTTCATCCACAGAAACGAATGCCTTATGTATCACATCTCTTATAAACAGGTCACGGTTTCCTGTCATCCCAGAAAAGTCGGCATTTCCTGAAAAGGCGACTGGCATACCCATGGCTGAAAGGGTGTCCCCGAGGCTGAAGTCTGATTCGAATTCAAATTTTGGCATTACCAAGGTTACCTGCTTCGGTTCCAGTCCCTTAACGATTTCGTCCAACCATTGTGCGTCTAATAGTTTCTCAACTGCTTCAAACTGACCAGAATCAGGAAGCAAAATCAGCATTGACACTTCACGACCGTCATATGGCAGCTCAACTGCCTGATACTTATCGCCCTCAACATAACTGAGCGGCTCGGTCTGCTTCATCATTGGCACCGTTACCTCACTTCCATTGAGCAGGTAGAATGGACTATCCTTAGTCATACTTTCATCAAAGGGATACTGCCATGCTGCGTTGAAGTAAATAGCATTGGTGAGGACAAGACGTGTGAGAGCGTCAATGACACCCTGAGGAATCAGGTCTTTAATTCTACCCTCTGTTTGGTCACTAACCCATTTGTTGATTATCCCTCGAGACTCTTCTGGTTCGTTAGCAAAATCCAAGGGTCTCAACCCAGCACCATAGTTTTCAGCCAGAACGTCGAGGAATTCAGACAGAAATTTGTAACCTCTCTGCCCCCAGATAGCGTTGACAATGTTGAGTCGGAAGCCTTTTTCATCCTTACCCTTAGCACCTTCTCCACGCTGGCTGAGTTCTATGTCCAAGCTATTGAATGCTGGATGCAGACGGTCTTGGGAAAGAATGAAATGCAGAGTATCTGCCATCTGCTCCTCAGTCTCTCCACGAGCGCCAGCATATGTCATTGCTAACGCTGTTGAGATACTATAAGGAGAATAAAACAGGTTGCCGTCTCTTTCTATAAGAGACTTATAGAGGTCGAAGGCAAAGGCGTTATTCCCCTCAACGAGAAGAGCTATGTCAGCTTCACTCACGTTCGGCGAAGTCACTCGCTGCTTTTCCGAGCGCACTATCTCAGCTGCTGCTGGTTGAGCACAGGCTACCAAGCCCGTCAGTATGATGGCTATTAATACAAAGATGAATACCTTCTTCATCAAAACTACCTCCAGATAACATTCCCTGATAACAAAGTTTTGCGTTTATCTCTTATAGATTAACGAAGAAACCTGGCTTTTGTTTAGTACCGGTTACAGAAATAATAATGCAGAGTATACCGCATTTGTGAGTTAAGTTTTCCAGAACCCGCTGGTAAGTGTCTTACAGGCCGGTACATAAGATATTGCTCAAAACATGTGCTTGGCCAATTTTCTGAAAATGAAGAGGAGTATGGCTTGGGGTTTCCTCGGTGGTATATGGAAAACCCTCTTGACTTCTGTTACAATTTTTAGTATACGGTTGTGTGAGAAAGGGAGGCACTACCAAGGTCAACTCAAACAGGCCAACCTTTTATTTGAGGGAGGGGGTGATACATGAAAAAGCTGAGGTAAAGGGGCTTGATTGTTAATCTTCTTGTTCTGAAATCGTCTTGGACACATTGCCTGCTAAAGGAGGATGAAAGTGAAAAAGGGAAGAGTGCGAATTAGGGTCATGGAAGAAGCTGGTGGCAAACATCTAAGGTCGAAGTCGTATGTTCAGAATCTGGATTTTAAGACTGTCTGTCGCATGGTCGAGAACCTGTCGGTCATTCCGACTCTAATTGAATTCATGGAGAAGGTGGGGCCATTGGTCAGTAAGTCCAAACGATAGGAGACATGTCCCGAAACCATGTGACTAGCTTAAATGACACGTGCGGTCAATCTTTGGAGACATTCTACAGCCTACAATAAAGCCTCGGATTGTCCTCAAACTGAACTGGTGTTGCCTCTAATCTTCAGCAAGTTAAGTTGGGAATCCACAGTCAAAAGATGTCCCCAAATCTATAAAACTATTCAATAGTAATAGCATGTAATATTATCTCACTTAGCATTTATAGTGAATCATCTTACAAAGCCTCTCCACGGAATAGGCAGGTGGTCTATTGGCGATATACCTGTTATCGGCTATAACTAAGACACCAGTTTATGTATGCTACCAGAGAAGCAGCAGAAAAACTTGACTTACCCCGACACCATGTTAGATTACTGGTCAGAAAAGGCATTATTGAGACCAAGAAGCTGGGCCATGACTGAGTAGCACTGAGTTTAAACTACAAACGAAAGAGAAAACAAAAAGGAACTAAAGGCGAAACAAATGAAAAAAGTTGAACAAATCAGTCAATGGGGAAGAGGGGACTCGAACCCCTACGCCTTGCGGCACATGATCCTAAGTCATGCCCGTCTGCCAATTCCGGCACTTCCCCAGTCATGCAATTAGTTAATTTGTTAACAAGAAAACGGGACTTATTAATAAAATTTTTCAAAGCAGAAGAAAGAGGATTTCACTCTATACTATAGCATTTTACCAAACCTGCCTCAAGCCATTTGTGAAAAGCTATGAGCTAATACCTGACAACACAGCATGTTAAAACTTGTAATGCCATTGTCACATATGTAAAATGCAGGGTGATCCGGGGCTCTTAAACAATGCTAAAAGAAGATACATATCGTATGATCGAAAAACAAGGAGGAAAGGTGAAAAGGAATAGAATATTGCAATTAGGGTTAATGCTGGGGCTGATTATCTCTCTTATGTTCGTAGGTAGCTGTGTTCCAGCAGAGGGGACTGAACAACAAGGCGGGACATCAAGTACTATCTACATGATTGTCTTCCTGGTATTGATTTTTGGCATGATGTATTTCCTCATGATCAGACCACAGCAAAAACGGCAAAGAGAACACCAGCAGCTAACAGCACAACTTAGAAAAGGAGAGAAGGTAATTACTGCTGGTGGAATGTATGGGGAGATTGAACGTGTCGACGAAGATAGTGTGGTACTGAAAGTGGAATCAGGAGCAACAATCAGGGTAACCAAGGGTAGCATAGTCGCTAGACGAGAGAGATAGAGAACATTTACGCCCCCAGCAATGGTTGGAAAAATTCATTGCCTACTTATAGGGTTGGAGTGAAGAGAATAGCTTTAGTAATCCCAATCATAGGAATAATCTTTCTTTTGGCTTGTGCCGTTACACCTTCACCATCCCCACCAACAGCACCAACCCCTGAAGAGCCAGAAACACAGATAACAGAATTAACCGCTGAACAACTGTATCTGGCTTACGAGGCAAGTCAAGCAAACGCAGATGTGCAATTCAAGGGGGAGATTATCAAAGTGACCGGTGTAGTAGAGAGTATGGACAAAGACGCTGCTGGCACTGCCTATATTATTCTAACCAGCAATGAAACGAACAAAACGCAAATGGTCAAATGCCTGTTCAGCAAAGGCTATGGGGGCGAAATGATGGGAGTAACTAGTGGAGATACGGTGATAATTCAAGGCATAGGCTTTGGATACGCCGAATACCCTATCATTACTGACTGCAAACTGCTCGAAAAGAAATGAGCCGCACAGGACTCGAACCTGTAACCTGCTGATTAAGAGTCAGCTGCTCTGC
>CAZJMM010000029.1:0-12008 GCA_964547155.1 uncultured Dehalococcoidaceae bacterium
GGTATACCCCAATCAGCTACGTGTTTGGCACAATCCAATAGGCTTGGGTGCCCGGTTGATGAAGGTTTTGGCTAAGAACTGCGAAGACATGGGAGTGCAACTACTTTCTGGTACCAGTGGCAAGAGAATATTACGTGAAGCGAAAGGCAATATAAATGGGGTTGTTGTGGCGAAGGAGGGGGAGGAGTTCCAAATCACCACCAGGAGCGTTATTATCGCCACCGGTGGCTTTGGCGGTAATACAGAACTACTTAAGAAGTATTGTCCACCTTACTACGATAGTATCCGTTTGCTCTGCCTTCCTCTTACAGGAGACGGGCTATTAATGGCGGCTGAAACAGGGGCAGCTATCGCAGACTCCATCCCAATTATAAAGGAAGGACCTATTCCTGACACTGGCGGTTTTATGAAGATGGGTGGCTTAGGTGGCATCGTTAAGGAGCCTTATACGGTCTGGGTCAATAAAAAAGGAAGGCGGTTCATTGATGAAACTGCCGGTTTCATGGTCGTGGAGAGCGGAAACGCTATACTCCTGCAACCGGACAGGGTATCATATACCCTTTTTGACGACCAGATAAGACAAAACATGGAGGAAAAGGGGCTTCTTATGGGGCGGGGTAAGCATGAAGACATGGAAAGAAGAGGCATGCCTGGACTGGAAAAGGAACTCCAGAGAAAAGCAAAGGAACATAAGGGCAATTTAGCGAAAATATCTGATTCCTGGGATGGTATTGCTGGCTGGATAGGAGCCGACCCCAAAGTCCTCAAGGCTACAATAGATGAATACAACTCTTTCTGTGATCGTGGATATGATGAGGTTTTTGCCAAAGACCGAAGATATCTACTGCCGCTGCGTAGAGCTCCTTACTACGCTATCAGATGCTGCGGTGGCTTCATTGATACACTGGGCGGGATTAAGGTAAATGAACATATGGAGGTCAGGGATACTCAAGATAAAATTATTCCAGGACTTTATGCCGCCGGTGTGATCGCTGATGGCTTTGAGTCAGATACCCCGATCAGCTACGTGTTGTGCGGGAGTACATTTGGCTTTGCTATCAACTCAGGGCGTATCGCTGGAGAAAATGCAGCCAAATATGTGTCGCGAAACCGGTAAACAGGTTTGAAATTGGTCAGTTTGTGTCAAGTATAAAACATAAATGTTAAGGAGTTTTCAAAAATGTCAAGGAAGAGTCTGGAAGAGAGGGTTCAGCGCCTGGAGGATATCCACGAGATACAGAACCTTATGGGTAGATATGAGTATCTGCATACGGCAGGGCTGCACGAGGAGACAGCGGAGCTGTTTGCCAAGAAGACTCCTGGTGTTAGAGCAGAGATTGACAATTGGGGTGTGTACGAAGGTGCTGAAGGAATCCAACGCTTATATGTTGGGGTCCATAAATATATCGAAGGGGACCGCATTGGTCAGATGCACATGCACACCCTTACCACTCCTGTCATCGAAGTAGCTGGAGATGGGAAAACAGCCAAGGGCGTGTGGATTTCACCCGGGCATGAGACTGCCGCTTTTTTTGAAGGCGAGTTGAATGCTTACTGGGCGTGGTGCAAATATGGGGTTGACTTTGTTAAAGAGGGCGGAAAATGGAAAATCTGGCATCTCAAGATGTACCCCATATTCTTGACTCCTTATTACAAGAGCTGGGTGGAGGCGACAGTACCCCATTCTGCACCACCTCTTCCAGACGAATTAAAATCAGATAGACCCACCACCTACTGGTGGACATACAGTCCAACTGCTGTGACCGAATATGCACCTGCGCCACCTGAACTTTATGAAACATTCGACGAAAAAACAGCCTATGTAAAGTAATAAGTCGCTCTTTTGGCCAGGATATCGATGTGAATTTGAAGTAGGAATGGAAGGGTTCTACGGGTGTGACTTTTCGAAGAGTAGCCAAAGTTGGGAATCTCCAGGCTCAAATAGTGATTATAGGTGGTGGTGGGGCTGGACTGGCAGCAGCAGTAGCAGCAGCAGAAAATAGCGCTAGTAATGTAATAGTACTGGAAAGGCGAGGGATAGGCGGCAATTCTGCGCTTGCCTTTGGTATTTTTGCTGCCGAAAGCCCTGTTCAAAGACGGGCAATGATCGACTGCCGCAGGGATGACTGTTTTAAGATAGCTATGAGCTTTGCTCACTGGAGGATTAACCCGAGGATTGTCCGTGCTTTCATAGACAAATCGGGAGACACAATTCGATGGCTGGAAGAAAAAGGGTTAGATTTCGACTGTATTCCATTTTATCCCAATCAGGTACCGCTCACCTGGCATGTACCCAAAGGGCGTGGTGCTGCGTTAATTAAGGTTCTTGCTCAGAACTGCAAAGAATTAGGAGTACAACTGCTCATTTACACTCTAGCCAAGAAAATACTAACGGGGGCAAAAGGTAACATAACCGGAATCTTAGCGGAAAAGAAAGGGGAAAAATTTAGAATCACGACCAAAAGCGTTATTATTGCCACCGGTGGCTATGGTGGTAATAAGAAGCTACTCAAGAAATATTGTCCAGACTACCAGGGTAATATAAAGTGTGTTGGGATACCTCACACAGGAGATGGGCTGCTCATGAGTATGGAAGTAGGAGCTGATACCGAAGGCTTGGGCATACTGCATTTGGCTGGTCCTGCCCCTCCAGGTAATGCAGCCCTGAAGATTGGTACTCCGCCTAATATATTCCGAATCGGTCTTATGCCTTTCGCTTTGGAGCCTTACACGGTCTGGGTAAACAAAAAGGGGGAACGGTTCATAGATGAAACTGTCGGTTACAATCACTATCAAAGTTCAAACGCTGTAGTTCGGCAACCGGATAACATTTGTTACGCCCTTCTTGATAGTAGAATGATAGAGACTATGACTGAACAAGGGCTTGTCCTTGCAGTTGAACAAGAACTTGTCCTCCCAAAGCGCTTTCCTGAGTGCACACCAGGAAATAGACTGCCTGGATTAAAGAGAGAACTCCAGGTACAGGTAGATAAAGGCTTGGTCAAGATATCTAATTTCTGGGATGAGATTGCTGACTGGATAGGAGCCGACCGCGAAACACTAAGGGCTACGATAGATGAATACAATACTGCCTGCGACCAGGGCTATGACCCAATTTTCGCCAAAGACAGGAAATATCTACTTCCGTTGCACACTCCTCCTTATTACGCTATTAAATGTCAAGCAGGCTTTCTGAGCACAATAGGCGGTATTAAGATTAACGAACATACAGAGGTTCTTGACAAACAAGATAATCCTATTCCGGGACTTTATGCCGCTGGTGTAGACACTGGCGGCTGGGAATCAGAAACTTATTGCGACGTGCTTTCGGGACACGCATTTGGCTTTGCTATCAACTCAGGGCGTATCGCTGGAGAAAATGCAGCTAAATATGTATTGCAAAACCAGTAAACAGATTTAAAATTTGTCCGCTTGTCTCAAACATAAAACATAAATGTTAAGGAGTGTTAAAATGTCAAAGAAAAGTCTGGAAGAGAGGGTTCAGCGTCTGGAGGATATCCACGAGATACAGAACGCAATGAGTAGACACGGGTATTATCATTCAGCAGGAATGCACAGGGAAGAGCTGGAGAATATTTGGGCACAGAAGACCCCCGGGGTCTCATGGGAGTCAGGAGATTTAGGCAGGTTCGAGGGAATTGAAGCCATAAGGGAGTGCTACGTTGACGGCAAAGAGATGCTTGGAGAAATGAACCTTAAAGAAATGAGAAAGCTGTACCCGGAGATTAAGGACGAGGATAAGAACAAGTCCGTTGGTACTCTGAACGTGCATACACTTACGACCCCAGTTATAGAGGTAGCCGAGGATGGGAAAACAGCCAAGGGAGTGTGGATGTCTCCGGGCAATGTGACCCAGCTGGCAGGCGGGAAGCTGAGAGCCTTCTGGATGTGGGAAAAATACGGCGTCGACTTTGTGAAAGAGGACAGAAAATGGAAGATCTGGCATTTCCATGTGTACACAGACCTCATGACGCCTTATGAGAAGAGCTGGGTGGAGCAGTCCTTGGAACCCAGCCCCACTCCTGAGTTTCCTCCCGGTTTCCCAAAACCAAACAGACCTGCCATTACCAGCTATCCACAATACAGTCCATTCACTGTGCCCCAATTCGAGCCCAAGCCCCCTGAGCCTTATAGAACATTTGATGAAACATTTAGCTATTAGTAGGATAAGTTCTGTGTCAAGCTTTTCGAAGTCACAGGTGATACACCTATGCCTGAGTCCCGGCGCTATCTGAACTAGGACATTACCACTCACGGAACAAAGCATATAGCGTTCGAAGTTCAGGACATTCGTAAACTCGTGGATACTCTGAAACAGCGAGGTGTCGACGTGGCAGTGGATGTGTTTGCGAAGGAGGACTCGTTGGTTGCCTTCATCTGTGATAACTCCAGTATTTTGGTAGAATTGCTGGAACAACTGCATCACCGGTAGCGGGATATTCTGTTCCAATGCAGTTAATAATCAATACTTTTTTAAAAGGAGGTAAGGATCATGCTCATAGAAGAAGTTAACCAGCTATTGACACCCGGGTATATGCCTATTGAAACTGGTTACCATCGTCTGCCAAATGGACAGATGTATATAGCAGTTCTAACCCGGATGCCCGGTTGCAAGGGGAAAATGGTTGAATGGTTTTTTGGAACTTATCTTAGGGACACAGAAACATATAAGCAATGGGATCCAAAAGCTCACTTGTTTTTCGAATGGGACGAAAAATGGAAGCCGGGACAGTATATAGGCGCTAGCCACTATGGCGAAGAATTTCTGGCAGGAGAAGTACTGAAGTTTAGAGTCAAATTTGATGACCCGGCTAAATTTTTTGATACTTCGAAATTCAAAGAGGCTAAGGTGGGAGGTGTCATCTGTGGGGAGGGTTTTCTCGCTGATGGAACACCAGATGGGCGCGTAATCCATCTTGCCCGGGATACTGATTATGGTTGTGAAATGCGAAGCCGATTCTGGATTTACAAGGGTACCGAGGCAATAGGCAAAGGGCATATGGAGCATTGTATTTCTGAAATGGGTAACCTTGCTGATTTTCTGCCTAGCGTTTATACCAGGGAGCACGATAGCAAGTAACGACCAAGGTTCAAGCTTGTGTCAAGGAAAGATATAGGGGGTTTGGTTCCCAGAGGGAAGAATTGTATGATTAAGAGTATTGTGATACATGATATCCCTATTAGCCATATAGCAGCTATGGAGAGGTGGTATTTTAGGCACCATGCACCAGAGATAGTGCGACGCTATGGGCCATGGCTAGTTCGCCACGAAAGCTACTTGCCCGTCTTTGTGCCACCAGACGCCCAGCGCTATGGCTTTTATAATTGGCGAGTCACTGAGGGATGGTGGCGTGAATTACCAGAACCGGGTTCAAAGGGAACCTTTGCTTTCACTCTGCCGCCTGTCTGGCCCAAAGTGGCTACTTGCTTCGTCCCTGCCCAGTCCACAGAGGACTTTATAGGCTTCGAATTCCAACCCCACGAGAAGAATGTTCTGCGCTGGTACATCCTCTTTAAATACCCAGCTGGGGTTACCAGTGAGGAAGGAGACAACTGGTTCCTTAACATCCATGCCAAGGAGGTTATGAAACAGCCTGGTCTGTACCGGTTCTTTAGTTACCGTGTCATTAAAGAATTGACCGGGCTACCGGGAACATGGCCGCCGGATAAGATGCCACCCTCTAACTTAGTTCTTCATTCTTGGGATCGATTAGTTGAGTTATGGTACGATAATTTTGATGACTGGCGACACTCGGTTATTGAAGCTCCCCCACGGTACACAAAGCCGCCGTGGGCAAATTATGATAAGTATCCCTTTTTCGAGCCTTTTGTTGACTTTGTTTGTTCCTTTATCTTAGAGAGGCCGAACGACGAATTCTTGAGGGACCTGCGCGGTTATCTTCAATGCGCCACTCAGCTGACAAGCCAATGAACGAGCAAAAATCAATTCTATTTTTCAAACAAACTGGGAACCATCTAAAGAGAAGGCAAGACTAATTGCCTCGACAAATATAGCATAATAGCTCACGACTGTGGTGAAAGAAGAACCGACTTTCAGACATAATCATAACTCTTTAGTAAGTTTGTTTTTGTTGATAAATCTTATATAATATCCAATCGCGGTTTTATGTAGGAGCGTAACACTTTGAAAAAGGCAAAACTCTCCGGGTTAACAGATAAATATTGGATAACAGACTTTAATTATTTGGATGAAGTAAGGGGGCAGTTTCACTTACCTGACAGAGTTTATATCCATGATGTAACTTTGCGAGAAGCGGAGCAGGCACCTCATGTTACCTTTCGCCCCGATGAAAAAATACGGATATTTCAGGCACTGGATGATATGGGAGTCTATAGTGTGGAAGTGTTCCCTATCATATCATCGGAAGACCAGGAGCTATCTAAAGAACTGGTTAAGATGCCTCGTAATGCTAAAGTATTCTTCCTCTGCCGTTGGCACGAAAAGGAAGTCGATTTTGCTCTGGAGGCTGGAGCTGATGGTGTCGTTATTGAATGTGCAGGCAACCCCTGGCTGGATAAAGTCTTTTTTGGGATGAGTGAGGACGACGTGATAGAAAGGTTGGTCAGAGTAGCTACCTATGCCAAGAAGAACGGCATCTTCACCACAACAATGCCCTGGGACGATTACCTGGCACCTATGCCTTTTCTAGAGCGGATGTATAAGAGCTTAGTTAATGATGCCGGGGTTGACCACGTGGTTATAGCTGATACCCACGGCTGCGGTCTCCCCTGGACCACAGCCTATATCATCGGGAAATTGAGGGAATGGGTGCACGGCACTCCCATAGAGATGCACGCCCATAATGATTACGGCTTAGCTACCGTAGACATGCTTTCTGCCGTGGTAGGGGGTGCCTCGGTGCTTCATACCTCAATAAATGCACTCGGTGAGAGGTCGGGTAATGCGGCTACTGATGAGGTAGTAATAGGCGTGGAGCTATTTCTTGGTCTCGATACTGGTATCAAGCTTGATCGGCTTTACCCGGTGTCCCGCTTAGTAGCTGAGCTAGCCAAAATACCAGTTCCTTTAAACAAACCGGTAGTTGGCGACAATCAGTTTACCTTCGAGTCCGGCATGGTAGTTGACTCCATTGAACGCTTGAAGGACACGGACAGACCCTTTGCTCCTTTCATCTGTACTCCGGAGATGATCGGGCGAAGAAAAGGTTATAATATCGTCCTTGGCAAAATGACTGGTAGGACTGCGGTTGCTAAGAAACTGGAAGAGCTGCAGTTCTCCGCTACTAAGGAGCAAATTTCCGAGATTGTGCAGGCAGTTAAGCGCGAAGCTTCTATACGCAAATGGTCTATTTCTGATGACATTTTTGAAACTATAGCACGGCAGATTCTTCAGAAAAAGTAAAGTTATGTCTGTTGTATTTTGGTCAAAGAGAAAACATACTGCCGATTTGGGGTGCTTAGGGTTCTGGCAAAGATAACAGGTAGCTTGAGAAAGGAGACGGAATGGAAACACTGCAAGCTATCAGCAAGAGGGCAAGTCTAAAAACATGTTGCTCAACGCGCGAGGTTGAACAGGATAAAGTCTTCAAGATTTTGGAGGCTGCTAGGCTTGCGCCTTCGGCGCGCAATGCGCAGCCGTGGCGCTTCATCGTGGTCAGAGGCAGGGAAAATGTTAAGAATGTGGTCACCAGGGCGTTCAAGGAGGTAAATCAGGTTGTGGTTGAGGCGCCTGTTCTTATTATCGTGTGCGCTAATCCTAAAGATGATGTTATCGCCGATGGGAAGGAATTTTATCTTATTGACGTTGGTCTAGCGGTGGAAAACCTGCTTCTAGCCGCAACTGACCTTGGGCTGGTTACCCATCCGATGGCAGCTGTGGACGAAGTTGAGCTAAGAAAAGTACTGGGGATTCCCGATGAAGTGAAATTTGTCATCGCCACGCCTCTGGCGTATCCAGCTGGAGGCTCTTATGAAGAAGTAGCTCAAGAGAGATTGAGCCAGCGCACCAGAAAAAGCCTACAAGAATTGGCTTATTTTAATGAATGGGGAAAGCCATTCTAGCATACTAACCTTTGAAGGCAAACACAAAGTAAGCCAAATCTGGCTGCACAAACTGTCATAAGGTGTGATTTATGGAGACGGGTAATCCACCTCTGTAGTTCGTCTGTACATACCCCCACAAAACCGAGGGTGCGTTCTCTTTATGAGCTAGGTCAATAGGTGTTATTTATTCTTGTTCGTATTTACTCTTTTCCGTTTTTTTGCTCTCTTCAGCCTGCTTCTTTGCACGGTCTACATCATAGAAAATCTTTTCCCCCGTGCCGTAAAAGTAGTCTCTTGCTGCGAGATTGGAATGCTCCACGTTCTTGCAGAAGTCTCCGAACATTTCAGTTCCAAATGTCATATCAAGATCATCTACGATGCGCTGCTTCCAAGGTCTTCTGACAACCTGAGCTGTCAGGCGTCTGATGGTGCGGTGCCGGGCCATGATGAAATCGGCGATTTCATACGCTCTGGGGATTAACCTGTCGTATGGAACCACTTCGTTTACCAAGCCATATTCCAGACACTGCTGTGCGGTGAGTTTCTGACTCATATACATGGCATAAGCGGCTCTCCTGATGCCCATAAGTTCGATGAGGCAACTGTGGATGCCATCCCCGGGGACGATATCATATAGGAAGTGCGGGTCAGCAATTACAGCATCTTCGGCCATAATGCAAATATCGCACATCAGAGCCAGTTCGGCGTGTCCGCCGGTACCACTCAGCACGCCGATTGTCGGAACCTCTACGTCATGAATCATTGCGATAAGCATCCTGCGACCGTCAATGAACATATGCTCATATCTAGTGTATTCCGGTTCCGTTATCTCCGGCGCCCAGCTTTCGGGCTCAAAATCCATAATCCAGTCTTTTCCTGTCCCCGTAAAGATCACTAACTCAATTTCAGAGTCGCTGCCTACAATACGCCACATCTGGCCTATCGCCCTATGCAGCTCCATACTCCATAACTGTGGCCCCCCTTTTGTATGCATCCTGACCAAAAGTACACCGTCATCACGCTTTTCCATAATGAAATGCTCTTTGAACATCTCCTTATATTCTTCGAATTTTGGCCATTGCACGAACTTTGTATTAGTCATTATAAAGTCCTCCTTTTTTATTTTAATGTTGTTCAGTACTCGCTTCTTTAACAAACTCAATCTGTCTGCTTCCCCGTGACACCTCCTTACTAGCGACGAGGCTGCTTTAATTTTCAAAAGCCCCATTTTTAGCCTCAAATTTGGGGCTCTTCAGCCTCCTTTTTATTCCTTCACCTCCAGCTATATAGTAAAATTGACCAGATAGCAGGAGGTGTCTTATAAAAACAGCCTCTTTACTAAATTATTCATAGGAATCTTAATAGAGAGCTTTTAAAGAAGTCAAGTAGATTTTACCCGGTTTTGAATGACCCGAGGGGGCGGAAAAAATGCTTGAAAACTAAGTGGCAGCGACTAGGGTTGAACCAGTGACCGAGGGGCAGTTCCCGAACTGCTGTTTGACAAGAAGGGATTGATATCACACAGTCTTGTTGACCCCAAAAAATCAGAGTCGGTGCAGCGATAGTGGCAAGATTATCTACTATAGAGCGGGTAATGTCAGGACGTTGGCCAAGGAAATTAATGCCAGCGCGCTTCTATATATTCCAAATATTCTAAACCGGTTGGACTTATTTGATCTCGTCTTCCTCTTGGCCTCCGTTAATGCGAGGACGTATGACCTTGCCCTTCTTCTCGGCTTTACGAACTAGTTCGGCTTCTTCATGAGCCCATTCCCAATAGCTAACGTCGTGAGGAGAATGTTCGGTGGCGGTGACGTACATTTCCGTTGAGAAGGCGTGACGCAGCTCGTTTGCGATATCTTCCTTCCAGGGCTTGCGGAGTATCTGCGTAGTAATGCGGCGGGTCACGCGCGAGCCGGTGCGCATAATGAGCTCAGCGATCTCCCAGGCGCGTTTATAGCAGGATTCGACGTCAGGGCAGATTTCGTTGACCATACCGAGGGCAAGCGCCTTTCGTGCAGTGATGATCTCGCCGGTCAGCTCGGCATAAGCGTATCTTTTGCGGCCCATAAGCTCGCGCCATATGATCTGAATGCCGTCACCTGGAACCATGTTGACGCGGAAATGCATCTCTGTTGTCCAAGCGTCCTCTGTGCAGAGGGTGATATCGCACAACAAGACTATGTCAGAGTGGAAGGCGGCGCCGTTCCAAACCCCGATTGTGGGAACCTCGAGGTCAAAAATTTGGCCTTCTATGTCATTTGTACCGTCATAATATTGATATTCATACATCTTCCAGGCCTCTTCCGGTGACGATGAAAATTCAGTAGCAGGTTCCCATTTTCCGTCTTTTAACCGGCCTATGCCTTTAGTGAAATCTTTGCCCGTGCCGCCCAAGATTATGACCTCGTTATCTGGGTCCCTGCCTGCCCAGTCGAAAAAGTAGTGAAGGCCCTGATGGGCGGGAGCCCCCCACTGCATACTGTCACCATTGGTATGAAGTCGCGCTTCGAGGATGCCCCTTTTCCGCTTCATCATGAGGCAATGCTTCAGCTTTTCCGAGTACTCCTCAAAAGGCATGTGAGGAATTGTCCCGTATTCCTCTGGCGGAACCTTTTTGCGTTTTCCAAAATCGGATTCATAATTCGCTCTAATCATTACTACCTCCTTCCGTTTACTGAGTCCGTTTTAATTTTCAAAAGCCCCATTTTTAGCCTCAAATTTGGGGGTCTTCAGCCCCATTTTTATTCCTCCACCTTCAGCTACATGGTAAAATTAACCAAATAGCAGGAGGTGTCTTATGAAAGCAGCTTTAGCGACCTGTGTTACTATACTGGCATTATGGATAGAATACGCCCATCCTCACCCCCAAAACATATCAGCCATACTATTTAACCTCCTCCCTGGATTCTCATTTATGCTGTCTTACTCCCTTTAAACGAATTTGACTGCGTTTTCTGCAGCGATGCGACCTGAGTTAATGGCGAAGCCGGATGCAGCTCCAGAAAGTATATCGCAATAAGTATCTGCTTGCCAACCCCCAGCGACCACACCAGCAGCATAAAGTCCCGGAATAGGATTATCTTTTTTGTCAAGGACCTCCATATGTTCATTGATCTTAATACCACCTATTGTATCCAGGAAGTCTGAATTAGCTCTGATAGCATAATAAGGGGCAGTGCGCAATGGCATTAGATATACTCGGTCTTTGGCAAAAATCGGATCATAACCCTTATCACAGGCAGCATTGTATTCTTCTACCGTAGCCTTCAGGACTTTGCGGTCGGCTCCTATCCAGTCAGCAATATCATCCCAGGAATCAGATATTTTCACCCAGCCTTTATCTGTTTTTTCTTTGAGCCCCCTTTCCAATCTCGGCATTCTGGTCCTCTGTTCTTCCCAACTAGACCAGCCCAAGCCTATAGTAAGCCCTAATTCGGTCATGGTCTGTACCATTCTGTTATCAAGAAGGGTATAGGTAACGTTATTGGGTTGCCGATTTACAGCGTTTGAGCACTCAAAGTGGTGATAACTGTCAGCTTCATCGACATATCGTTCTCCCTTTTTGTTCACCCAGAGCGTACAAGGTTCTAAGGCAATTGCCATTAGAGGTACTTTTATTATGTCAGGATGAGAGCCAATATTCATTGCTACTGACTGGGGAATTTGTGGTCCAGACATCATTAGCAAGCCCAAACCTTCAGTAGCCGCCCCTATCTCCATAGCCATAAGTAGTCCGTCTCCTGTATGAGGCAGCCCATCACACTTCATATTATCGTGGTAATTTGGACAATATTTCTTAAGTAATTCTTTATTGCCACCATAGCCACCCGTAGTGATAATAACGACTCTGGTTTTGATTTTGAACTCCTCCCTTTCTCTTTCCGCTAAAACTCCGGTTACATTGCCTTTCTCCCCGATTAGTATTTTCTTAGCTGGAGTACGAGTGAGCAGTTCCACTC